>DASQSQ010000147.1:0-6005 GCA_035642315.1 Mycobacterium sp. | reverse complement strand
GTAGATCAGATCGCAACAGCACGTCACCAGGGCGGCGCTCGAACCGCCGTGGGTCAATCTCGTTGTGCACCAGGGTTACCCGGTCTGGGTCGAATCTCCGAATGGATCCGGTCCCGATGAATACCCGCCGGCCGCCGACCTCGGCCACGATGCCGGTGACCAGCGGGTAGGTCTCCACATTGCCGAGCGGCACGATAATGTCGTCAACCCGGCCCACCGCTTCGCCGGACAGTGTCACCACGGGGGCGCGCAACAGCTGAGACAGATGAATCAACGGTGTACCGGTGCCCAAGCCTTGGGGCCTGATGACTGGGTGGCTCATGGCTATCCCTTCTTAATGCGTATCGCGCGTAAGCGGTTGGTGGTGGTGTGGATTGCGTTCGCGCAGCAATATGCCTGCAGCGCAAGTTGTTTAGCTATGCCCAGCTGCCGCCGACGGCGTTGTCGGTGGACGACATGTTGTTGCCTGCCGTCTGCACCTTCTGGCCGTGGGAGTTGGCTTGTTCGTAGATGACCTGGAAGTTGCGGCCCAACTGGGTGATGAACTCCTGGCAGGCCACCGAACCGGCACCACCCCAGAAGTCACCGGCGGCCAGCACATCGCGCACGATGGACTGGTGCTCGGCTTCCAGCGAGGCGGCCTGGGCGCGGATTAGCGCGCCGTGGGCATCCACGTCGCCGAACTGGTAGTTGATCGACATGAGTGTTCTCCTAACGGATTTGGGGGTTAGCCGGACAGGATCTGCTGGGAGGCCTGCTCTTGCTGCTCGTAGTTGTTGGCGTCGCGGATCAAGCCGTCACGCACCCCGTGCAGCATGTTGACGATGTTGCGGAAGGCCTGGTTGATCTGGCCCATGGTGTCGTAGGACGTCATCTGCGCCGTACCGCTCCAGCCGGCACCGGCGATATTTCGGCTTGATGCCCACATCTTGCGGGCCTCGTCCTCCACGGTCTGAGCGTGCACATCGAAACGCCCTGCCATCGCCCGCATCTCGTGCGGGTCAGTCATAAAACGCGTGCTCATTTGAATCTCTCCTTATCCGAAATGGTTATTGCACTGGCCAATCCGATTGACCTTCCGTTACCCGACTCCCGCCCAGTGCGGCACCATGGGGGGCCGTTCCAAGAACCGGGTGTCCATACCGGCAGCGGCCGCCCCGCGCCCGGGCATACCTAGTGGAACTCCGGGCAGGCCGGGGGCGACCGCTGGCGGGCCGCTCAACGGGGTGTTGCCCAGCGCTGCAGCGATGGGGCTCGTCGTCGGAGCGACCGCAGTCCAGCTTGACGGCACTGACAGCGGCCCGAGCGACGCTGCGTTGCCCAAACCGGCCGACACCCCGCCGCCGAGACCCCCCAGCCCGCCAAGGTTCCCTAGACCTCCCAACGGGCCGGCAAGCGCGCCGGTGGCACCAAGCCCGTCGCTCGCCGCCGCTCCTGCGGCGTCTCCGGCCGCACCGGCTGCTTGGCTGCCGAACAAGCTCGTGAAGGCGCCCAAGGTGTTGCTCGGCATGTAGAACCCCGAAGAAAATATGGTGTTCCAGATGTTTGCGTTGGGACCCCACTCGCTCCAAAGGTTGTCCAGCGCGGAGTTGCCGGAGGACCCCCCGGCCAGCAGGTTCCAGATGCCACTGAGCCCCGAGGTCGATGACGTGACTGAAGACGACGTCGACGACGCGGGCGACGCCAATCCCTGCAGCGTGCTTGGCACGGTGGCGACCAGCTGCGACAGCGACTGGCTGCCGGTGCCAGCCCGGGTGGCAGCGGCCTGGGCGACCGCGGCGGACTGAGCGGCTGCCCCACCGGCGGTGGTGTTCTGCGCCGGTCCGGTAAACGGCGTGAGCTGGGTGGCCGTCGCCGACGCACCCGCGTAGCCGTACATCGCCGCGGCGTCTTGGGCCCACATTTCGGTGTACTGCGCCTCGGTGGCCGCGATCGCCGGAGTGTTTTGCCCCAGAAAATTGGTCGCGACCAGCGATGCCAGCTGAGCGCGGTTGGCTCCGACCACCGGCGGCGGCACCGTCGCCGCAAACGCAGCTTCATAAGCCGCCACAGCGGCCTTGGCCTGCGACGCGGTCTCGTCAGCCTGCGCAGCGGTGGTGTTCATCCACGCCGTGTAAGGCGCGGCGGCGGCTGCCATTGAGGCCGACGCGGGACCGCGCCATCCGTCGCTGGTCAGCCCCGAGATGACCGAGCTGTAGGCTGCCGCCTGCGAACGCAAGTCAGCTGCCAACCCTTGCCAGGTGGCCGCGGCGGTAATCATCGACCCTGAGCCCGGGCCGGCGTACATGCGAGCGGAGTTGATCTCCGGTGGCAGTGCTCCGAAATCCAGCATGCTGCACCCCTTTACAAACTGGCCACAACAAAGCGGCCGTAATGAATTGGCTTTAACTAAGTGGCCTCCAACTAGGTGGCTGCGATCGTGTTGGCGGCCTCGGTGGCCGCATACGAACTGGCGCTGGCGCCCAAGATGTGCACGAACATGTCATGAACGGCGGCGGCCTGGGCGCTGACCGCCTGATACATCGCGGCATGTGCACCGAATTGTGTTGCGGTCAAGGCAGATACTTCGTCGGCAGCGGCCGGCGCGACTCCCATCGTGGGGGCTGCGATCGCCGCATTCTGGGCGGCGATAGCCGTGCCGACACCTTGCAACTGGCCGGCCGCCGACGTCAGCATTTCTGGCTGTGTGGTCACGAAAGTCATCGGAATTATCCTTATGCAGAGCAGGGTTCAACCCCGCGGCGGGAGTCGTGTCAAAGCACAACAGGGCCACGCGCGCGCACGAAAGCAGTGCGTGCGTGTGTTAAGCGAAGCGGCGCAAGCCGATTCAGATAATGGAGATGTTGCCGGGGCCGGATCCGAACGAAACGGTCACCGGTCTCGGATACGGACTGTCACTAGGACTCATTTCGCCTCACCTCCTCGCGGCCAGGGCACACAGGGGTGCCTACACGTTGCACACGGGATGAGGCGGAACCGGCAATCTACCAGCCGCTGCACCCCTCTCGTCAGAGCTTTGGCACTGCACGGCGTATCCGACTGAGCCGGAAGCCACTTGGGCTCAACCCTTAACCCGGGAGGAGCTGTCCTGACCCTGGGCGTCTCTCGACGTTCGAGGTCAGTGGCCTATATCCGTGCAGACGCCTCACCTAGCGAGGTGCTTGCACCGGCAATAGTTCCACCACGAACAGCAGTAGTCAAGCTGACTGTGCGCATTTTCGCAGTTCTGCGCCCGTTGCATACCTCACTCGAAGTGCGCTGTCGGCGTTCGGCGGCGTTGTTTCGTTGCAGCTGGAGTTCATCGGGCGGCGGTGTGGTACTTGACCTCCGAGACGCGCAGCGTGACCGCGATCGTTGACGTTCGTCGCAGATCATCCAACGCGTCGCGTCTCGACATCAGTCGTCCTTCCAGTTCTGTGCGATCAGGCCCGCGTGTCGCGCTACTTTTCGTCCCGAACCGGCCGCGGTCTTCCATCGGCCGTCTGAGCGTTAGCAGGCTCTCTGGCGGGCGTGATTGGCCTGCGGCAGCCGGTCGGGCTTCCGGCGGGAGAAGATCATGACTTTTGTTTTGACACATCGCGTTTCGACGTTTCATGGGCGGACGAAGCTGGTATGCGGTCGCCATCTGGCGGGGCGGTTACGTCGGCGTCTGAACCTGACTCCCCAGGAACGGGCCAACCTGTACGTGTCGAGGATGCCGATTGCGGTGATTACGGCCTCATTGGGCGGGCACCCAACCAGCATGGAAATGGACCGCTGACAATCCCTGGCCCGGGACACGGTGCGTGCTAATGGCATTCGTGTCCCGGGCCCATGCATCTGCGGTACGACAGGGAGGCTGTCGTACCGGCAGTTGGTCTGTTTGTCCGCAATCAAGGCACACAGTTGAGCTGACGCATGACGATTACCGGTGGTGGCATCAACGCACGGTGCTTTTCCTTCCGCTATCCGGCGGCCGGTGGATGCGCCACCACGGTGGGACGGAACCCGTAGCGGGGAGCGGCAAAGCCGAAGCCGCGTCCGCCGGAGGCGCCCATCGGCATGCCGGGCATACCGGGCACGCCCGGCATCGCGGTCATCTCCGTGCCCGCTCCGGGCGCGATGGCCCAGCCGCCCGATGATGAGCCGGCAAACGGGATGGGGGTCCCGGGAGTGGCTGCGGCCCAACTCTGCGGCACCGACATCGCGCCGACCAGGGTCGCGCGGCCTACACCAGCTGATACCGCCGATCCGCCCAGAGTCGATGACCCGAGTGAGCCGACCGCCGAACCGGCGTGAGCCAGCCCCAGTCCGCTAACTGTCGACGGCACCGTGGCCCCCGTCAGCATGGCTGGATTGAGGCCGCCGACGCTCTGGCCTGCCACCGCCAAGAACCCGATATCAGCGAACGCGCTTGTCACAGCCGGGCTTACGCTGGCCGGGTTCACCCAGTTACCCGAGAGGAATCCATTCGACAGCCCGGAGCTTATAAAGCTCCCGAAGGAGGAATGGGTCTCCCCGTCGAGCATGTTCAAGAGCCCAGCGATCCCGGTGGTGGCCGTATTCGTCCCCGGCGCAAACGGATTCACTCCGGACGTCGGTGCCGCCATGCTCTGTAGCGCGTTGGGAAGCGATGACACCACCTGCGACAGCGTCGACTGCACACCCGCGCTCGACGACGTGCCAGTCGCCTGGGCAACCGTGCCGGCTTGGCTGGCAGCTCCGGCAGCATTGGTGGTCTCCGGCGGCGAACCGAACGGCGTCACCGTCGAGGCCGCCGCCGAGGACCCGGCGTAGCCGTACATGGCCGCGGCGTCCTGGGCCCACATTTCGCCATAGAGGGCCTCGGTGGCCGCGATCGCCGGCGTGTTCTGCCCCAAAACGTTGGTAGCGACCAGCGCCGCCAACTGTGCGCGGTTGGCGGCGACTTCCGCCGGAGGCACCGTCATCGCGAACGCGGCCTCGAACGCAGCCGCGGCCGCCCTGGCCTGGTAGCCCGTTTCCTCGGCCTGGGTGGCCGTCGTGCTCATCCAGTCCACATACGGTGTCGCCGCGGCCGCCATCGATGCCGATGCCGGTCCCAGCCAGGACCCCTCGGCAAGGCTGGTCACCACCGAGGAATAAGTGGATGCGGCTGAACCCAACTCGGCGGCCAGCACATCCCATGCGGACGCGGCGGCCAGCATCGGCCCCGAACCGGGACCGGCATAGATGCGAGCGGAGTTGATCTCTGGTGGAAATGCTCCGAAATCCATTGCAGCAGCCCCCCTCATCCCGCTTCGACCGCGTTGGCGGCTTCGGTGGCCGCGTACGACCCGGCGCTAGTGCTCAGCGTGGACACGAACATCTCGTGAATCGCGGCGGCGTGTGCACTGACCGCTTGATACAGCTGAGCATGGGCGCTGAACTGCGCCGCTGTCAGCGCCGACACCTCATCGGCCGCAGCGGGACTCACCCCGGTTGTCGGGCCGACGGCTGCCGAGTTATGGGCGGTGAGATCCGCACCAACCCCCTGCAGGTCGCCGGCCGCAGCCGACAAGGAGTCGGGCTGCGTAGTTACGAATGACATGGACTTCTCCTTAACGAAAAGTCCGACCCGGAGACGGGCCTCGGCAACCGGTCTGGTTTGTGGAATCGCTGCCGTGACCGGATCGGAGAAAAACGGTCATCGATCTTGGATAGTTCTGACTAGAACTATCGCTTGGGTTACGTCTCGGGCCACCTCCTCACGGCCAGAGCACTCGCGCGGCAGCCAAGAGAGGTGGATCGCCCGACGGAAACGTCGGGTTGCACCCCTCTCGCCGGAGCTTTGGCACCACACGGCGTATCCGGCCAAGCCGGAAGCCACTTGGGCTCAACCCTTAACCCGGGAAGAGCTGTCCTGACCCTGGGCGTCTTTCGACGTTCGAGGTCAGTGGCCTATATCCGTGCAGACGCCTCACCTAGCGAGGTGCTTGTTACATGTTTGTAAAGTCATCGTCGCAGCGGAGTCACTGCCCGTCAATGCAACACTCGGCCTATTAACG
>DASQSQ010000146.1:0-17291 GCA_035642315.1 Mycobacterium sp. | reverse complement strand
ATCGCGAACGAAAGACGTGTCGATTTTGAGGGTATCGACAGGCAACGATTTCAGGTGCGACAGAACGGCATAACCCGTGCCGAAGTCGTCGATGGCAATCTGGACCCCGACCTCTTTCAGCTCCTCGAGCGTCCTGCGGGTGGTTTCGATGTCGCGAACGACGGCGCGCTCGGTGATCTCGAGGCACACCGAGTCGCCGTCGATGCCGAACTCGTCGATCGTGTCGGCAACGCTGCTCACAAAACCGCGGGTGACCAGTTGGGCGGGCGACACGTTGAGGCGCAAGGTGGTGTTATGCCCCACGCCATGCGAACGCCACCGGCTGAATTCCGCGCACGCGGTTCGCATCACCCATCGGCCTAATTCGCCACCGAGGTTGGCGGATTCGGCCACACCGATGAACGACTCCGGTAGCAGCAAACCCCACGTCGGATGCCGCCATCGAACGAGCGCCTCAGTCGCCACGATCGCACCGGTCCACAGGTCGACCTCGGGCAGGTAATGCAGCAGCAGTGCCTCACTGTCGATTTCGCCGCTGAGGTGGAGTTCGATGTCGTTGCGGAAGAGGCGCTGCAGGGTCATGTCGTCACTGGACACCGCGACGTGGTTGCCGCCGGCGCGCTTGGCGGACAGAACGGCTTCGTCGGCGCGGTGGAGCAGATCGCTGCTGTTGTCGCGTCCCGGCATACCCACCGCCACGCCGACGCTGACACTGCGGGTAATCATGTGGCCGCCCAGCGCCATCCGATCGCGCAGCGCCACACACAGCTCGTCGGCAGTCTTCTCCGCGCTTTCGATCGACATCGGCCGGTCAGGAACGACGACGAATTCGTCTCCGCCCAGCCGCGCGGTCATGCTTCCCGGGCCGGCCTTTATGCGCAGCTGTTCGGCGAAGGTCCGGATGAACCAGTCGCCGGCGCTGTGCCCGAGGTAGTCGTTGATCGACTTCAACCGGTCGAGGTCGAGATACAAAACCGGAACGGGACCGGGCCGCCCCACAGCGAGTCGGTCGGTAAGGTGCGCGATCAGCGCGCGGCGGTTGTGCAGACCGGTCAGATCGTCGTGCTCCGCGAGGTCGCGAAGCTTCTCTTCGGCGGTGATCCGTGCCTGCAGCTGCGCCAGCAGCGACGCGATCGTCTGGATCGTGTTGAGCTCGTCGGCCCGCCACTTTTTGCGGCGAAACTTCATGCAGGTGAGTTGACCAGTCGTCACTCCGCCCGAGATCAATGGCGCCGCGGCCGCCGAGGGCGACGTCACCTTGGATGCGTCCAGGCCCCAGCGGTCGTAGGCGTCGGCGACCCAGCGTGCATACGCCGGCTCGGACGGTTCCGGCCGGATCACGACCAAGTTCTTTCCGTGCTCGCACAGCGCCAGGATCGGGTCGGCGCTGCTGAAGTGCGCGACCGTCTGGGGGTCCGGGTCTGCGTCCTCGCGTCGCGGTGGCCAGGCCGCGACCAACCGGGAAGCCCGGATTTTGTGGTCGTTATGGCGCAAAAAGGCAGCGTCGATATCGAGATGCTGGACCAGCTCGGCGAGTACCTGTTCATTCACATCGGCCACGGTGGAGGCCGTCGTCTCCATCAACCGTGTGGCGACGATGGTGACCAAGTTGCGCGCCAAGGTCTCCTCCGATGTGGTGCGTAGCTCGGGGTGCCGTGCCGGTTTTTGGGCCTGCCGTATTGAGCGTGCGTCTAATCCGGTATCGAAGTCAGGCAGCAGCAGTCGAGAAGCGAAAGTATATACAGAACCACGGGGTGACGGGCGGATTAGCGATATGGGAGGCCTCCTCACCGCCAATTCAGCCTTTGCGGCCGTTATTCGATCAACGATATCGCTGGCAGTCCAATGTTCCGGACTTTTAGAGTCGAGTCGTGTCTTGGCGCGTCCCAGGGGTGAGCGATCGGACGACGGGTTCGGTCGCGTCGCATCGGGCGCCTGCGGTCACGATTGAACGGGCGTGAATGTCCCTTTCGTGCGTTCGAGAATTAATTGAATTTCCGAAATTGTCACTGTGCGTGGCGCATTTATGTGTTCTCCCATGCCCCGTTTCTGGCGGCGGCGCGATCGCCGGAAGCGGTCAGGGCAGTGGCCGGCCTGCGTCGAGCAGTTAAATAAACTGCTTGATTTAACGCTGGCGCGGGTGTTCACTGAGGCGGTGACCGCAGCCAGAGTCCTGCGCAACGATCGGTCGACGGGTACAAGAGAAGCGATCTTGTCGGCCGCTGAGCGGTTGTTCGCCGAGCGTGGCATGTACGCCGTTTCCAACCGGCAGATCAGCGAGGCGGCAGGGCAGGGCAACAACGCGGCGGCCTGTTACCACTTCGGCACCAGGACCGATTTGCTGCGCGCCATCGAAAGCAAGCACCGGGTGCCGATCGAGGGATTGCGGGGCCAGATGCTGGCCGGCATCGACAACTCCACTGAGCTGAGGGACTGGGTGGGCACACTGGTGCACCCGCTGACGGACCACTTGGCGGCGCTGGGAAACCCAAGCTGGTATGCCCGCTTCGCCGCTCAGGCGATGGCCGATCCCACGTATCGACAGGTGGTTACCAAGGACGCGTTGACATCACCGCTACTCGTTCAGGCGATCGACGGCATCAACCGCTGCCTGCCCGACCTGCCGAAGCGGGTCCGCTTCGAACGAATGGTGATGGCGCGGAATCTACTGATGCACACCTGCGCCGAGCATGAAGGAGAGCTGGCCGAACACGGGCCGCGATCACGGTCCAGTTGGCCGATCGCGGCCGAAGGGCTGGTCGACGCGATCGTCGGCTTGTGGCGGGCGCCTGTTCACCGCGCGCAGGCCGTGCCAACTGACTGATGAAGGAGCGCTATGGCTGAGATACCGGACTACCCGATGGCCCGGGCGGCGGGTTGCCCGCTGGCGCCGCCGCCGGAAGTGTTGGCCCTCAATGCCGTCAAACCTCTGAGCAGAGTTCGGATTTGGGACGGCAGCACTCCGTGGTTGATCACCGGTTACGAAGCGATACGTGCGCTGTTCAGCGATGCTCGCGCTAGTGTCGACGATCGCCTGCCGGGCTACCCGCACTGGAACGAAGGCATGTTAGCGACGGTGCACAAGCGTCCGCGTTCGGTGTTCACCTCAGATGCCGAGGAGCACACCAGATTTCGCCGCATGCTGTCCAAACCGTTCACCTTCAAACGGGTCGAAGGCCTGCGTCCGGCTGTCCAGAAAATTGCCGACGACCACATCGACGCGATCCTGGCTGGGCCTCAGCCGGCCGATCTCGTCGGCACGCTGGCGCTACCGGTCCCGTCGCTGGTGATCAGTCAACTGCTGGGCGTGCCGTACTCGGATGCCGACTTCTTCCAGGAGCAGGCCAGTAGAGGGATGGGCCGCTACGCCAGCGCCGAGGAGTCGGCCGAAGGTGCGACCGCGCTGGCGAGATACATCGCCAAGCTTGTTCGCGCCAAAATGGAAGATCCAAGCGAAGATCTGGTGTCCGATCTGGCCGAGCGGGTCAACGCCGAAGAGCTCAGTGTCCGCGAAGCGGCCCAGTTGGCCACCGGCGTGCTGATCGCCGGACACGAGACCACCGCCAACATGATCAGCCTCGCGATCGTCGCGCTGCTGGAGCACCCGGATCAGTTGGCGGTATTGCGCGACACCGACGACCCCAAGGTAATCGCTACTGCTGTCGAAGAATTGATGCGCTATCTGAGCATCATTCAGACCGGGCAGCGTCGAGTGGCCACCGAGGACATCGAACTCGACGGCGAGGTGATCCGGGCCGGGGAGGGCATCATCCTCGACGTCCCGCCGGCGAACTGGGACGCTCGTCGGTATCCCGACCCGGACCAGCTGGACTTGCAACGGGAAGACAATCCGCACGTGGGCTTCGGCTACGGCCGGCACCAATGCGTCGGGCAGCAGCTGGCCCGGATGGAGTTGCAGATCGTGCTGCACACCCTGCTGCGGCGCATCCCGACGCTTCGGCTGGCGGCACCTGTGGAGCAACTGCCGTTCAAACATGATGCGCTGGCCTACGGACTATACGAATTACCCGTCACATGGTGAGCGGCAACGATCTGACGCTGACAGTGCCCGACTTATCGGGCAGCTTGGCGGTGGTGACCGGCTCCAACAGTGGTCTGGGATTCGGTCTGGCCCGGCGGTTGGCGATGGCAGGTGCCGACGTTGTGATGGCAATTCGCAACCGGGCCAAGGGCGAAGCCGCGATCGACAAGATCCGCGCCGAGGTTCCCGAAGCCAAGATGACGATCAAACACCTCGACCTGTGCTCACTGAAAAGTGTTGCGGCGCTGGGTGAGGAACTGGTTGCCGAGGGACGCCCGATCGACGTTCTGATCAACAACGCCGGCGTGATGACACCGCCGCGACGCGAGGAGACCAACGACGGATTCGAGCTGCAATTCGGCGCCAACCACCTCGGCCACTTCGCATTGGTGGGTCGTCTGCTGCCGCTGCTGCGGGCTGCGCCGTCGGCGCGGGTGGTGACGGTGAGCAGCCTGGCCGCTGGCCAGCGCAACATTGATTTCGACGACGCCAATGCCCAGCGCGGCTATAAACCGATGCGCTCCTACGGGATAGCGAAGCTGGCCCAGCTGATGTTCGCGGTCGAGTTCGATCGCCGTAGTCGTGCTGCGGGCTGGGGTGTGACGTCCAACGCGGCGCATCCCGGCTTGAGCAAGACGAACCTGCTCAGCGGAGCGTCGTACGCCGCGGGCAGACCGACGCTGCAGGCCCGGCTTGCTCGATTGTCCTGGCGTTTTCTGCCGTTCATCTGGCTGGAGGTCGACGAGGGCATCAAACCGACGCTTTATGCGGCCGTCTCGCCGGACGCCAAGGGCGGCGCTTACTACAGTCCGCGGGGTTTCTACGAAACTGTCGGCGGTGGAGTCACTTTCGCCCATATGCCGCGACTTGCCCGCAGTGACGTCGACAACGACCGGCTGTGGCGGCTCTCCGAACAGTTGACCGGCGTCACTTTCCCGGAATAGGAGCGGTAGCGATGGCGTTCGTCGGACGCACTGACGTGAAGGATCCCGGTGCCCAGCAGGACCAGTGGGAAAGGCTGGCGCTCCGGCGAGAGCGGTTATACGCCGAGGATGCCCAATTCCGGGATACCCGTCCCGACGAAGCGGTCGCCGAGGCGGTGCGCAGGCCCGGGTTGCGCATCGCCGAGGCCATGGCAACCGTGATGGAGGGCTACGCCGACCGGCCGGCTCTGGGTCAACGTGCCCGCGAGGTGACCACCGATGCAGCGACTGGGCGCTCGGCGCTGAGTTTCCTGCCGCGGTTCGAAACCATCAGCTACGGCGAACTGTGGGGGCGGGTGCGCGCGGTGGCTGCCGACTGGCATCGCCACCGAGAGCATCCGGTGCATGCCGGGGACTTTGTCTGCGTGCTGGGATTCGCCAGCATCGACTACACGGCAATCGAGTTGGCGTGCATACACCTCGGTGCGGTAGTGGTGCCGCTGCAGACCAGCGCGCCGGCGACACAACATGCGCCGATCCTCGCTGAAACGCAGCCCCGAATTCTGGCCGTCGGCATCGACTATCTGCAGGCCGCGGTCGGGGCCACGCTGGACGGCGCCGCGCCCGGGCGACTGATCGTCTTCGATTACGAACCGCGCGACCACAGCCAGCGCGTGGCATACGAGGCCGCGTCTCGTCGATTGAGTGACGCCGGCAGCCCGCTGCACATCGAAACGATCGACGAGGTGGTCGAGCGTGGATCGGCGCTGCCGACGGCCCCGTTGTACGCCGCCGCGCCCGATGAGGATCCGCTAGCCTGGGTGTTTTACACCTCAGGCACCACCGGGACACCCAAGGGTGCGATGTTCACCGAAAGTCTGTGCATCGGAACATGGCTCGCCCAATCCGATCAGCCGGTGATCACGCTGAGCTACATGCCGATGAGTCATCTGATCGGCTACGGCTACGTGATCATGACGCTGGCCAACGGCGGCACCAGCTACTTCGCCGCCAAGAGCGACCTGTCGACATTGTTCGACGATCTGGCGATGGCGCGGCCAACCACGCTGAGCCTGGTGCCCCGGGTGTGCGAGATGTTCTTCCATCAATATCTGAGCGAGCTGGATCGGCGCACGCTGGCCGGCGCCGACCCGGACACGGCCGGCAGCGACATCACCACGGCCATGCGAGAACAACTGCTCGGCGGTCGCGTGCTGGCAGTGGGGTGCGGATCGGCGGCACTGTCCCCGGAGATCAAAGTCTTCATGGAATCGGTGCTCGACCAGCATCTGCTGATCGGGTATTCATCCACGGAGATCGCCGGAGGGATGATCGTGGCCGACGAGCACGTGCTGCGCCCGCCGGTCATCGACTACAAGTTGCTCGACATCCCCGAGCTGGGCTACTTCAACACCGACAAGCCTTATCCGCGCGGCGAACTCGCGGTCAAATCGTCGCGGTTCATGGCCGGCTACTACAAACGGCCCGACTTGACCGCCGAGATGTTCGACGGCGACGGCTATTACAAGACCGGCGACGTCATGGCAGAAGTCGAAGCCGACCGATTGCGCTTCGTCGACCGCCGCAACAACGTCATCAAGCTTTCCCAGGGGGAATTCGTCGCCGTCGCCCGCTTGGAGGCGCTGTATTCCACCAGCCCGGTGATCCGGCAGATCTACATCTACGGCAGCAGCGAACGGTCGTTCCTGCTCGCGGTAGTCGTGCCCATTGACGACGCAGTCACCAAACCGGCGATCAGCGAATCGCTGGTGAAGGTCGCGCGTGATTACCAGCTGAACGGCTACGAAATTCCCCGTGACTTCGTGCTGGAGACCGAACCGTTCAGCCTGGAGAACGGCTTGTTGTCGGGTGTCGGTAAGTTCCTGCGGCCCAAGCTCAAAGACCGCTACGGTGCCGCGTTGGAGCAGCTGTACGCCAAGATGGCCGACGACCAGATCAGCGAATTGCGCGCGCTGCGGGCCGGCGGTGCCGATCAGCCGGTGCTGGCGACGATGGCGCGCGCCGTGCAGGCCACGCTCGGGGTATCGGCCGGCGACGTCGATCCCCAGGCCAGGTTCATCGACCTGGGCGGTGACTCGCTGTCGGCGCTGACTTTTTCGCGGTTGCTTGCCGACATCTTCGGCGTCGAGGTACCCGTCGGGGTCATGGTGGATCCGACTGCCGACCTGCTTGCCATCGCCAATCACATTGAACGTCACCGTGACTCGGATGGGCTGCGGCCGACCTTCGCTTCGGTGCACGGCGCCGACAGCACCGAGGTCCGGGCTGAGGAGCTCAATTTGGGCAAATTCATCGACGCCGGCCTGCTGGGCGCCGCCGCATCGCTGCCGCGGCCCACCGGTGACGTCCGGACAGTGCTGGTCACCGGTGCGACCGGATTTCTCGGGCGATTCCTCTGCTTGGAATGGCTGCAGCGGCTTGCCGATTCCGACGGCACACTGATCTGCATCGTGCGTGCCGGCAACGCGGGGCAGGCGCGTGAGCGCATCGAGGCGGCCCTGGCCACCGACGCCGAACTGCTGGAACGATTTCGGACACTGGCCGACGGTCATCTCGAGGTGCTTGCCGGTGACATCGGCGAGCCCAACCTCGGGCTGGACGGGCCCACCTGGCAGCGTCTTGCCGACAGCGTCGACCTGATCGTGCACCCCGCGGCCCACGTCAACCATCTACTGCCCTACAGCCAGCTGTTCGGCCCGAATGTCGTCGGCACCGCGGAGATGATCCGACTGGCGATCACCACCAAAATCAAGGCAATTCATTACATTTCCACGATGGGCGTGACTGCGGTGGCCGACCACATCGTCGATGAGGACTCCGATATCCGCCGGGCGGCCCCGCGCTGCACGGTCGTCGACAGCTACGCCAACGGCTACGGGATCAGCAAGTGGGCCGGGGAGGTCATAGTGCGTGAGGCGCACGACCTGTGCGCGTTGCCCGCCGCGGTCTTTCGGCCGGGCATGATCCTCGCCGACAGCCGCTACGCAGGACAGCTCAACGCGCCCGACATCTTCAGCCGGCTGCTGTTCAGTCTGGTGGCCACCGGAATCGCGCCGCGCTCGTTCTACCGCGCCAACGACGATGACCATCGCCCGCACTATGAGGGCCTGCCCGTCGACTTCCTCGCCCAGGCGATCGCCGCGGTGGGGCCGCGCAGCGGCAGCGGCTTTGTCACCTTCAACACCACCAACCCGCACGACGACGGGATCTCGCTGGACACTTTCGTCGACTGGATCGCCGAGGCGGGTTATCCGATCCAGCGGATCGACGATTATGCCGACTGGGTGACCCGCTTCGAAACGGCGATGCGCGCGCTGCCAGAGCATCAGCGCCAACATTCGGTGCTGGCGGTGATGGACATTTACCGGCGGCCGGCCGCAACGACTGCCGGCTCGCCGGTGCCGGGCGGCCGATTCTCGGCGGCGGTAGAGAAATCCGGGTTGTCGATACCGGGCCTGTCGAAAGAGCTAATCTGCAAATATCTGACGGATCTGAAACTGATTGGTGCACTGGAAAAATGACCAGAGCAAGTGCCCTATATCCACCCGGCGGCTTCGGTGCGCCGAAGCATCGACGCGGTCACGCCCACGGTGATGTTGGTCTTCCCGCGGGTACCGAGGTGTTCTCGGCTGACACGCACATCTCGCTGGCGGCTGACATCTTCTACGAGCGCTTCCCCGACGACCTCAAGGACAGCGCGCCGCGGATCTGGTACGAGGACGGCGCCTATCAGGTGGGCCAGCAGGGACAGTCGTTTTTGCCGGACGTCTTCAGCGCCGTGTTGATGCAGTACGACGATTTGGCCGGTGCGGCCACCAACAACATCGAAGCCCGGATACGCGAGTTACACGAGGACGGCGTGGACCGGGAACTGGCCTTCCCCAACGCGGTGCTGGCCCTGTTCCACTTCCCGGACAAGCAACTGCGCGAACGCATCTTCCGCATCTACAACGAGTACATCGCAGATTTGCAGGAACGCTCTGATGGTCATTTCCTTGGTGTGGGTCTCATCAACTGGTGGGATCCGGCAGGCGCACAGCGGACGCTGGCGGAGTTGAAGTCGTTGGGTCTCAAGACATTTCTGCTGCCGCTGAACCCAGGCAACGATGACGACGGCAACATGCTCGACTACGCGTGCACCGCGATGCGCCCGGTCTGGGAGGCGATCGAGGGCTCCGGACTGCCGGTGACACATCACATCGGAGAAACCCCGCCGAAGGCCCCGTGCGAGGTCAACAATGTTGCCGTCGCCATGATGGTCAACATCGACGGTTTCCGGGAAATGTTCGCCAAATACATCTTTGGCGGCATCCTCGACCGTCATCCGCGACTGCGGATCGGGTGGTTCGAGGGTGGTATCGCCTGGATCCCGCCGGCGCTGCAGGATGCCGAGCATGTCCTGGCCTCCTATCAGCACATGCTGGATCACCCGTTGGAGCACGAAATTCGCTACTACTGGCACACCCATATGAGTGCGTCGTTCATGGTCGACCCGCTGGGCCTGAGTCTGATCGACCAGCTCGGCGTCGACAAGGTGATGTGGTCATCGGACTACCCGCACAACGAGAGCACGTTCGGCTACTCGGAGAAATCGCTGGCGGCCGTCGTCGAGGCCGTCGGCGCGGACAACGCCGCCCGCATCGTGAGCGGTAACGTCAAGAAGTTCCTGGGTTTATAAATGACTACTTCACCTGCCCACACGTTGGTCATCCCGGACGAGCCGGACTTGCCGCGGATGCGTCGCGAAACCGGTGCACGGCTGCGATCAGCCATGGCCGACAACGGCGTTGACGCGCTGATCCTGTTGATGAACGACACCGTAGTGTACGCCACCGGCGCCAGTTGGCCGGTGCTGGACGCGGGACTCTCGCACGTTGAGCGGCCGGTGGCGATCGTGCTGGCCAACGATGAGCATCCCCATCTGTTCCTGCCGTTCCGGGAGGGCGCCGCGTCGGAGTCGCAGCTGCCTGCGGATCATCTGCATGGTCCGCTCTACCCCGAATTAGAGGAAGGCGTCGAGCATTTCGCGCGGGTCATCGGCGATCTGATACCGCCGGGCGCGACTGTCGCGGTCGATGAGATGACCGGCGCGATGCGCCGCGCCGCGGATCGGCTGTTCCCCGGCGGGCCGCCTTCGGATGCGGCGGTGGTGGTGGGAGCCGCCAATCTGGTCAAGACGCAGGACCAGCTTTCCTGCCTCCGCAAGACGACTCGTATCACCGAGCAGGCCATGGTCGATGTGCAAAAGCAGTTGGCGCCAGGGGTACGGCAAACCGATCTTTCAGCCAAGTTGGTGCGCAGGGCATTCGAATTGGGCGCAACGGCCAACATGCTCGAGGCGATTTGGCAGGTGATGCCGCCATCGCGCGCCGAGGGGGTGTGGACGACGCACGGCGACCTCGCCCTGCCGCTGCTGACCGCGGAGCGCGAACTCGCCAAAGGCGATGTGCTGTGGACCGACGTCAGCATCAGCTACGCCGGGTACTGTTCGGATTTCGGCCGCACCTGGCTGGTCGGCGAGGAGCCGTCAGCTCGCCAGCAGGCGCAATTCGATCTGTGGCAGCACATCCTCGACGCGGTGCTGAAGGTGACCAAAGCCGGTGCGACATCAGGTGATCTCGCGCGCGCGGCGATCGCGGCCAACGGCGGTAGCAAGCCGTGGCTGCCACACTTCTACCTCGGACATGGCATCGGCACCTACCCCGCCGAACCACCGATGATCGGCACGGATCTGGGTCAGGAGTACGACGACAGCTTTGTCTTTCCGGCGGGCATGGTGCTGGTGCTGGAACCGGTGGTGTGGGAGGACGGCACCGGCGGCTACCGCAGTGAGGAGATCGTGGTGATCACCGAAGACGGCTTCATGCCGATTACCGACTACCCCTATACGCCATATGGGCACTGAGATTTCGCCCGATGGCCGGGCTTTACGGGTGGGCCGTCGCGAGCGGGCACTGGCACAGATGGAAGCTCAGGATCTCGACATCCTGGTGCTTGGACGGCAGGCGAATGTCCGCTATGTGACCGGGGCGCCGCAGTTGTGGATCGGCGGGACCCGGCCGTTCGGTCCGGTCTGTGTGATGCTGCGCGGCACGGGCGAGATCTATCTGATGAGCACCGACGACGAGGGAGTCCCCGAGGAGATCGGACACGACCGGCTCTACGGCCTAGCCTGGAACCCGATGACACTGATCGAGGTGCTGAAAAACATCGACGGTGCGTCAACGGCCCGCCGCGTCGGAACCGACGCGATCACACCGACTTTCGCCACGCTGCTGCCTTTGGCATTCCCAAATGCTGAATTCGTCGATGGCGAACTGGCGATGCGGAGCGCACGACGCGTCAAGACGCCCGACGAAGTTGCGGCGATGTCCACCGCGGTGCGGGCCGCCGAAGCGGGGGTGGCTGCTGCGGTCGGGGAGTTGCGGCCCGGGCTTTCGGAGCAGACATTGGCGGGCGCGGTATTGGAGGCGATGGCCGCTGGCGGGGTCAGCACGCCGGCGACTCAGGACGCCGCATGGGTGACTTCCCGCGAACACCCGTGGCGGCGTGCAACCGGCGACGGCCAGGTGGCATCGGGTGATCTGGTCGCCTTTACGGCCGGAGCTCTGGCCGACGGATATGTCGCAGAGGTGGGCCGGACCTGGCCGGTCGGCGAGGACGGCGACGGGTCGACCCACAAGCTCTATCAGCGCTCGGATGAGCTGTGGGACAGACTGATTGCCGCCTGTCGTCCCGGCGCACCGGCCAGTGGTTTGCTCGCGGCCTACGATTTGGCCGGCGAGCCGTTGCCGCCGATGGCCGTCGCGCACGGGCTGGGACTGGGCTTCGATCCGCCGGTGATTTCCCAGCAGCTTCCGGCCACCGCCGAACACGAGCATCTGGATCCGGGCATGGTATTGGCGCTCACCGGCTACGTGTGGCAGGAACGTGTCGGCGCGGTGCTGCACCGCGACACGGTCCTCATCACCGACGGCGGGCCCGAGGTGCTGACTACCAGCCCGTCGTGGCAGTGGTAAGTAGATCGCCGAAGTGCATTCTCTCCCAGAGGTTCAACGCGTTGGTGAGCATCTGCAGCGGCGCGCGGACGCTCTCGTCGCCCTTGATGAGTGGATCTTTGCGGCTCAGCGAACGAGCTGCGTCACCGAAACGCGAACGGATCAAGGCGGGCACATCTAGTAGCCACGCGACCGCCATGATCCCGACATAAAGCATCAGCTGGTGGCGTAATTCGCTCACGTCGAGATCCGGCCCGCCGCACGTGCGAATCTCCGCGACGAACAGGCCAAGCAAATCGTCAAGATGGTGGTCCCACATGTCGGTTTCGGCGCCCGACATCGCTCCCCACAGCGCCATGGCCACATTCATCTGACCGACGCAGCCCCAATCCAGCAGTCCGCAGTGCACGTCATCGCCGGCGTCCCGCCAGAACCAGGCGTTGTCGACGTTCGCGTTCCAGTGGCACAGCGCGATGTAGTTGGTCTGGGCAGCTAGATGGTTCCAGACCGCGGGCTCGTGCTGCAGGAATCGAGGCGCATCGTGGCGCAGGCGCTCCAGGAATTGGGGCGAGCGCACGTTGGCGGGAAGCAGTCCTGGACTGGTGTGCGCGAATTCGGCGAGTCGGCTCAGTCGCCGGTCCAGCTTGTCGGCGCTGATCGAAACCTGTTCGCCGACCGTCGCGGCCTGGAGGTCAACCGGGAAGTGGTTGATCAGGCCGGCAGGTAGGCATCCGGATCGGTGGTGGCCGACCAGCCGGGCCAACGCGGTCAGCAACGCGCGGTAGCGATCCAGCGGTTCGGGCATCTCGTAGTCGAGGCACTTGTGGTATTGGCGCTCGATACCGTTGGCCCCAAAGTGAATTCGCTCAGCGATGAGTATCCCGGTGCCCGTGTCGCGGTGGTAGTCGGCGAATTGGGCGGCGGGCACGGTGATCGGGAACCCGGGCGTGCCCGACAGCGACGCGAACAGCACCTCGGACTCCATCTGAGTCTTACCACGGTCACGAATGGGGTTGTGCAGATCGCGGGAGAACTTCACAAACAAATCGGTGCGGGCGTGCGCATCAGGTTTGTCGTACTCGACGCGCATCAGCAGCTTCCGTCCGGTGCTGCCGCCCGGAACTTCGTCGAACCGGCTGATCCGGGTGACAGCGTTGTCGGCAGTCAACGCACCCGAGGCCCGGAATGCTTGGGTGAGAAACGTTGTCCCACCGGCGCGCAGCGCGGCAGGGTCTGCGGGAATGGGAAGTCCGAAGTGATCGCCGGTGACCCAGCGATCGGCTGCGTCGATCACCAGGTCTGTTCGGCGGCGCGGACCAACATGTGGTTGACGGCCACTCTCCGGTCGCGCGTGACGATGTACAGCACCGCGTCGGCGATGTCCTCGGGTGCCAACTTGATTATGTCAGCGGTCTGACGGTTGAACGCTTCGCGTGACGATGGGGAGAGGTGGTCACTGATCTCGGTGTCGACGGTGCCCGGCCCGACCACGCCGACCCGCACTCGCTTGCCCAGCAGCTCCTGGCGAATGCCTTCGCTGAACGCGTTCACGCCGAATTTCGTCAGCGAATAAACGGCGGTGTTCGGGCGGGCGACCCAGCCGGCGGTGGAACTGACGGTGACCAGATCGGCGACACCGCGCGGTGAGGTCGCGGCCGCGTCGATCAGATGGGGGACCGCGGCCCGGGTGACGTACAAGACACCTTGGACATTGACCCGCACCAGGTCGTCCCAATCCTGCAGTGGCGCTTCGGCAGCGGGTGCCATCCGCATCAGCCCGGCGTTGTTCACCACGGTGTCGAGCCGTCCCAGTTCGTCGACCGCCCGCCGCACCGCCGCAGCGACTTCTTCGGCGTTGGTCACGTCGGCGGTTACCGCCAGCGCCGTGCCCCCGGCCGATTCGATATCGGCTTTGACTTGCTGCAGCCGTTCGGTTCGACGGGCGAGCAGGGCGACCGCAGCGCCCTGCGCCGCAAGCGCCCTCGCCGTCGCGGCGCCGATGCCGCTGCTGGCACCGGTTACCAACGCCGCGGTGCCGGCCAACGTTTCGATCATGTTCTCTCCGTCGGATGGGCGCCCAGGATTTCGTTCAGAACATAGTCGTTGTGCTCGCCGAGGTCGGGAGCGCCGCACGCGATCTGTGCCGGAGCAACCGACATTCGCCACGGCGCCGCCACTATCGGCCGTTGCCCTTCGCGATGATCGCTGACGAAGCGATACAGCTCGCGGTCCCAGAGCAATTGATCGCCGATCACGTCGAGGGACGTCGCGCTCTTGCTCGACGGCACACCGGCCGACCTGAGCCGCTGCGCCAGCTGCCCGGCGTCGTGGCTCCGGGTGAACCGGGCAAGCTCGCGGTCCAGCGCGTCGCGGTGCTCGAGCCGGCCGGGCATCGCGGCGTAGCGTGCGTCGCCGGCGAGCGTGCCGGCGCCCAGCACGTCGCACAGTGCGCGCCACTGCATGTCGTCGGCCACCGCAATGCTGATCCAGTCGCCGCCCGAGCACGGATAGCAGTTGTGCGGCGACATATCCGGATGGTGGTTGCCTTCCGGGAAGAGTTGCTTGCCGGTCAGATCCTGTTCGAGCAGACAGTCGCCGATCATCGAGGAAAGGGTCTCGACGGCCGACAGGTCGACGAATTGGCCTTCGCCCGTAAGATCGCGATGAAGCAATGCCGCGACGGCGGCGAACGCCGCGGCCGCCCCGACGGTGGAATCCCCGTAGCGGATGCTGGTGCCGAGCGGCGGTCCGCCCGGATAACCCACCAGCGACGCAATTCCGGCCAGCGCGGCGAAGCACGGGGCGTAGCCGGTCTGGTAGCCCAGCGGTCCGTCGTTGCCCCACATCTTGACTGACACCGAGATGATGTCCGGCTTGATCGATGTCAGCTGCTGGTAACCGAGTCCCAGGCGCTCCATCGCTCCCGGCCGAAGATTGTTGATGACGATGTCGCTGTGAGCGATCAGATCCCGAAGCCGGTCGGTGTCCGCCGCTGACTTGAGATCCAGTTCCACGCTGAGCACTTCGGCGTTGATGGACAGAAAGTACGGCGCGTGGTTGATGTCGGTGCCGCCGTAGGCGCGCATTTCGTCGGGATTGCCGGAGCTTTCGACCTTGATCACTTCGGCGCCCAGGAAGGCAAGGAGCTTGCCGGCGTAGGGGCCGGCCCACACTTTGGTGAGCTCGACGACCCGCACTCCTTCTAAAGGTCCGCCTCGCGAAAGCTTGGGCGGTTTGCGTTGTGCCGATTTCACTGTCGCCGCCGGACGCGGGGTTTCGTTGCTGGCCGCGATCTCGGCGGTGTGCTGGCCGAGTGCGGGTGCCGCACTGGTGATGCGCGCAGGTGAGGCACTCATCAGGTAGGGAACGCCCGGGTAGGCCGCGGTGCCCAGCACCGGATGGGTGACATCGTGGAAAAAGCCGCGATGACGGTACTGCGGCGAGTTCTTCAGGTCAGCAGCGCTTTTGACGGGAACCAGCGGAACGCCCAACCGCTGCGCCTCTTCGGCTGCCGCATCTTTGGTCAGGCCGGCGACCCATGCGGTGAACCCGCGCTGAAATGTCGCCACCTTGTCCGGAGTAACCGAGAACTCCAGCCAGTCGTCGTCGAATGCGTCCAGCCATTCCGGTTGACCCATGAGCTTTTTCAGGCCCACCCAGTGGTTGCGGCTGGTCATGTAGAGGTAGACGAAACCATCCGCGCACGCGAAAAAGGAAGCCGGGCCCTGCTGATCGTAATCCTCGCGGGTGTTTTCCGGTGTGACCTCTCCGGTGATAAACCTGCCCAGCACGGAGTCGGCGCGCGACGCCAGGACCGCGTGTTGGGACACGTCGATGAACTCGCCGCGGCCCGTGTGCAGGTGCCAGAACAGCGATGCGGCGACGCAGAGTGCCGCGTCGAGCCCCGCCTCGTAGTCGGTGAGGAAGCGGCCGGGCCCCTTCAGCGGCGGTTTGGCGGTGTCGGGGTGGCTGGGCGTGTGGTAACCCCATCCGCTGCTGTGGAAGACGTTGAGGCTCTTGGCGTTCTGGAACTCCGGCGGGGCCGCGCTGCCGTACGGGGTGATCGAGCAGTACACCACGGCGGGGTGGCGGCCCGGAATTTCAGCCCACGGCGGTGTGTGATCGTCGATCACCGCATCGGCCGTGGCGATGATGTCGTGCAGCTTCTCGACCCCGGCGGCGCAGGAGACGTCGAGCACGACGGAACGCTTGTTGGTGTTCAGGTACGCGAACAGCGCGCTGCGCTCGGGCCCGCCGTCATCGCCGATGACCGGTGCCATCGCCCGAGTTGGGCAGCCGTGATCCGGGCGCTCGATCTTGATCACTTCGGCGCCGAAGTCTGCGAGTAGTTTCCCGCAGTATTCTCCGGCAACCGATTCGGCGAGCTCGACGATCCTGATACCAGTTAGTGCCGACATGCACTTCCTCGAAACTTGACGTGCTCCCCGGGATGAATGCCGAGGATTCCCGGGCGGCTAGGCCGCTGTTGGGGTGCTTCCTGCTTCATCGCCTGGCGCCTTCCGAATGGTGGAAGGACTTACCGGGGCTCCACCGGGACCGCTGGCGCGGTCTCGCCCACGTTCGTGGGAAGCGTTTAGTCTCTCCGCCCGCCCGGCGGCGAGAATGACTTTGGCGGCGTTGTGGTCGCGATCGTGGACAGTACGGCAAGCCGGACACGTCCAGGTACGGATTTGTAGAGGCAGTTCGTCGAGACGATAACTGCACGCCGAGCACGTCTTGCTGGATGCTAGCCAGCGAGACACTGAATGTAGTATGCGCCCGTAGCGTTGGGCCTTTTCGCCGATGATCCGCACGAACTGGCCCCAGCCCGCATCGCTGATAGCTCGTGCGAGCCTGCGGTTTTTGACCATGCCGATGATATTGAGGTCTTCGACGTGGATCACTTGGTTGTCGCGAACCAACGCCAAAGCCTGCTTGTGGTGATAGTCGCGTCGTGCCCGCGCCACTTCGTTGTGCGCGATGGCGACCTTGCGCCGCGTCTTGTCCCTGTTCGCTGATCCTTTCTGCCGACGGGATTTCTCCCGCTGCAATCGCCGCAGTTTGCGCAGCTTGCGGTCCAAGTGCTTCGGGTTCTCGATGTCCGTGCGCGTTTGGTCGCTGGCGGCGACCGTCGCCAGCCGGCTGATACCGACATCCATGCCAGCTTCCCGGTCGGCCACCGGCAGCGGTGTCGCCGCAACGTCGACGACGAAACTCGCATAGTAGTGACCGTCGGTTTCGCGGATGATCGTGACCGAAGACGGTTCGCTGGGCAACTCGCGTGACCAGCGAACTTGCACCTCGCCA
>DASQSQ010000145.1:0-4721 GCA_035642315.1 Mycobacterium sp. | reverse complement strand
CCGCCCTCAGGCCGCAAGTTAACCGCAGGCAAACATTTGTCGACGAGTGTCGGATACCTCGGATTCACATCCTCGTTCTTTCGACAACTGCGCCCCAATACCAGCAGAATTAGCGCCGTGAACCTTCAGTTGTTCCTAATGATCATCGTCGTGATCACAGCCCTCGCATTCGATTTCACGAATGGGTTTCACGACACCGCCAACGCCATGGCCACCTCCATCGCGAGCGGCGCACTTAAGCCCAAGGTCGCCGTGAGCTTGTCGGCGGTGCTGAACCTGATAGGGGCGTTCCTGTCCACGGCCGTGGCCGCGACGATCGCGAAGGACTTGGTCGACGGTCATTTGGTGACGCTGGAAGTGGTGTTCGCCGGTCTGGTTGGCGGGATCGTCTGGAACCTGCTGACCTGGCTGTTGGGTATCCCGTCGAGTTCCTCGCACGCCCTGATCGGCGGCATCGTCGGTGCCATGATCGCCCATGTCGGCGGACACGGGGTGATCTGGACCGGTGTGTTTTCGCGAGTGCTAATCCCCGCCCTGGTTTCGGTGATATTGGCCGGGGTGGTTGGCGCGGTCGGCACCTGGCTGGTCTACCGCTTAACCCGCGGCCTCGCTGAGGAACGCACCGACGGAGCCTTCCGTCGCGGCCAAGTCTTCTCGGCGTCGCTGGTCTCGCTGGCACACGGCACCAGCGACGGGCAGAAGACCATGGGCGTGATCTTCCTGGCGCTGATCTCCTACGGCGCCGTCAGCAGGACCGCCCCTTTGCCGTTCTGGGTCATCTTGGCCTGCGCGGTCGCGATGGCACTGGGTACCTATACCGGCGGTTGGCGGATCATCCGCACCATGGGCAAGGGACTCGTCGAGATCCATTCACCGCAAGGGATGGCCGCCGAATCGTCCTCGGCGGTAATCATTCTGCTATCCGCTCACTTCGGGTACGCCCTGTCCACCACCCAGGTGGTGACCGGATCCGTGCTGGGCAGCGGGGTTGGTAAGCCCGGAGCAGAGGTGCGCTGGGGAGTTGCCGGCCGGATGGCGACCGCCTGGCTGATCACGCTGCCGTCGGCCGGTCTCGTCGGCGCGATCACCTACTTCATCGTCCACAAGATCGGTGGTTACCCCGGCGCGATCATCGGCTTCAGCCTGCTGGTGGCGACGGCCTCGGCCATCTACCTGCAGTCGCGCAAGTCGAAGGTGGACCACAAGAACGTCAACGACGAGTGGAAGGGCGACCTCACCGCCGGCCTGGACGAGCACGACGAGCCCACGGCAACGGTCGGCGGGGAAGCCACGAGCGAGAACGGCACCACCCCGGCAAAGAAAGCAGGCATGCAATGAGCCACTGGTTCAACTACGAGGCTTCGTTGAAGATCCTGATCTTCGGTTTGCTCCTCGGTAGCGGACTGCCTGCGCTGTTCGCACTCGCGGTGCGGGCAGGCGCCGTGGGCGCCGGAACCGCGGGCCACGATGGCGCCGCTGTGGCACATAAGAATCCGGCGCTGACGGCCGTCAGCTGGGTGTTGTACGCGGTGGCGCTGGTCGCGGTCATCATCAGCGTGTTGTACATCGCGCGGGACTTCCTCGGGGCGCAACTCGGGTGGTACATCCTCGGAGCCAAAGCCAAGTAATATCAAAATTGATTCGCTGTTCAGGCTTAACCGCGGCTGTGCGGGGGAAGTTGAGGCAGTGTGAACCGATTCCTAACCTCCATTGTCGACTGGTTGCGTGCGGGGTATCCAGAGGGCATCCCGCCCACCGACTACTTTCCGGTGCTTGCCCTGCTGTCGCGTCGGCTGAGCAACGACGAGGTCAAGGTGGTGGCCCACGAGTTCAAGCACGCGGCCGGGTTCGACGACGTCGATATCGGCGTGTTGATCACCCGGCTTACCGACCAGCTGCCTTCCACGGAAGACATCGAGCGGGTGCGGGTACGCCTTGCCGCCAAGGGTTGGCCGCTCGATGACGCCCGCGACGGCGAGGAAACCGGATAGCCGTCCTGCGCGCGTTCGCCGTGGCGCAGGGCTCCTCGGCGCGCCCGCTGCTCGCCGCCCTCGAGCAGGTTCTCGACGGCCGTGCATCCGCGTTGCTGCCGGTGCCTGCCGATGCCGGTGGGCAGGCGACCTTGGCGGCGCTGCGGGTGGGCGAAGCTATCGACGACGACATCGCACTGGTGGCGACGACATCGGGAACCACCGGCGCGCCCAAGGGCGCGCTGCTCACCGCCGCAGCGCTGCGTGCCAGCGCGACAGCCACCCATGACCGTCTCGGCGGGCCGGGCCGATGGCTGCTGGCCTTGCCGGCCTATCACATCGCCGGGGCGCAGGTGCTGGTGCGTAGCCTGCTGGCCGGCACGGTGCCGGTCGAGCTCGACGTGTCGGACGGCTTCGATGTCAACGAATTGCCCTCTGCCGTCAAGGAACTCGGCTCTGGTCGGCGCTACACCGCATTGGTGGCCACACAGTTGGCCAAGGCCCTGATCGATCCGGCGGCCGCCGCGGCGCTGGCCGAGTTGGATGCCGTGCTGATCGGCGGCGGGCCGGCGCCACGCCCACTCCTCGACGCTGCCGCGAGCGCGGGCATCGCAGTGGTCCGCACCTACGGGATGAGCGAAACCGCCGGCGGCTGTGTGTACGACGGTGTTCCACTCGATGGGGTGCGGCTGCGGATAGACGACGGGCGGATCGTGATCGGCGGCCCGACACTGGCCAACGGCTATCGCAATCCGCCCGATCCCGACCCGTTCGCCGAGCCCGGCTGGTTTCGCACCGATGATATTGGCGCTGTTGATGATTCGGGGATCCTGCGCGTATTGGGCCGGGCCGACGAGGCGATCAGCACAGGCGGGTTGACCGTGCTACCACAGCCGGTGGAGGCCGCGCTACGGACGCACCCCGCAGTTGCCGACTGCGCGGTGTTCGGGCTCGCCGACGACCGGCTGGGTCAGCGGGTGGCGGCCGCGATCGTGGTGGCCGCTGGCCATGCCCCGCCCTCGCTGGAAACGCTGCGGGCACACGTCACGCACACCCTGGACCGCACCGCCGCGCCCCGCGAGCTGCATGTCGTCGACGCGCTGCCGATGCGGGGCATCGGCAAAGTGGACCGCCAGGCACTGGCACGTCAAGCTGCAAAACCTTTGCTGTAGAACGGGAAGCCCGTGTCAGCTCAAGGGCGCGTCAAGACCGAATGACATAATGCTCCAATGCACCGCCACATCATCGTCAGCGGTGACGATGCGCTGGCCACGACGATCATCGAGGAGCTGAAAAACGTCGGCGTGACCGTCGCCAGGCTGGCCAACATCGAACTCTCCGAGGCCGGCGTGGCTCGCGAGCTCGTCCTCGCTGACGTCGCGCATGCGCTGGCTGTGGTATGCGCTGGAAATGACGATGCGACAAATCTCGAAATCGCGCTGCTGGCAAGGAGAGCCAACCCGACCGCGCGGGTGGTGGCACGGCTCGCCAACGATGTGCTGCGGGAAGCGATAGCCGACGACAACGGGCCCGGCGCGATCTTGGACGTCGCCGAACTCTCGGCGCCATCCGTCGTAGAGGCGTGTCTGGAACATAACACGCACCAGTTCGAGGCCGCGGGCATCGAATTCGTCGTCTCCGGCCGCGAGGCGTCCCGCGATGCGACGCTGCGCGAGCTCTACGGGGATTTGGCGCCAGTGGCGGTGATTCACAGCGACAGCTCCGACACTCCCGGCGAGATGGAGATCTGCCCGAGCCGAGATCAGCGGGTGCACGCCGGTGACTGGACGATGATGGTCGGTACCGCCGACGAGGTGGCCGCCCAAAACATTAGAGTTCCGCGCAAGACCCGCACGCGGTCGCGCCGGCCACGGCTGCGCAAAGCGTTCGACGCCGTCCGTGCCCTGGTCACCGACTTCAACCCGGCGTTTTATCCCGTCGTTGCCGGCACGCTGGTGCTACTGGTCATCTCCACCGTGTTGTTGCGGTTCGGCTACCAGGCGCCGCCGAAGATGGGCTGGGTCGACGCGATCTACTTCACCGTCGAGACGGTGACCACGACCGGTTACGGCGACTTCAGCTTTGTGCACCAGCCCACCTGGCTGCGCGTGTTCGCCGCGCTGCTCATGTTCAGCGGGGTGACCACCACCGCGTTGCTGGTTTCATTTGTCGCCGACGTGCTGCTGTCGCGCCGCTTCGTCATGGGCGTTGCCCGCCCACGGGTGCGTCATCTGCACAACCACATCGTGGTCGTCGGGTTGAGTGCGGTCGGCATGCGCGTGGTCGGCGATCTGACCTCCGCCGGCTACGACGTGGCGGTGATCGAGCGAGACGAGGAGAACAGCTTCTTGTCGATGGCACGCGATCTCGACGTGCCGGTGATCTTCGGCGACGCCACCTTGGGCCAGACGCTGCGGTCGGCGCGGGTGGATCGCGCCCGCGCGGTGGCGGTGCTGACTCGCGACGACATGACGAACATCGAAACCGGGATCGTGCTGACCGAGATGCTGGGAACCGAAGTGTGGCACGGACTCAACTGGACTGACGTTCCGCTGGTGCTGCGCGTCTATGACCGCACGCTGGGCTTCGCGGTGGCGCAGCGGTTCGGCTTTGAAAACGTGCGTTCTACAGTCGAATTGGCCGTGCCGTGGTTCATCGGCGCCGCGGTCGGTCTGCAGATTCTGGGCACGTTCTCGGTGGGCCAGCGCTCGTTTGTAGTCGGCGGAATGAGCGTGGCGCGCGGCAGCGAAC
>DASQSQ010000144.1:0-6610 GCA_035642315.1 Mycobacterium sp. | reverse complement strand
TCGAGGTGGTCTTGTCCAGAAACTTGTGCCGGGCGATGCTCGGCGACACCGCATTGATCCGCACGCCGTAGTCGACGGCCTCGATGGCGCTGCACCGAGTCAGCGCCATCACACCGGCTTTGGCTGCCGCATAGTGGGATTGCGAGTGCTGGGCGCGCCAGCCAAGGACGCTGGCGTTGTTGACGATCACCCCGCCGTGGTCGGCGTCGCGGGAGTAGCGCAGCGCGGCCCGGGTGGCGCGGAAGACCGACGTCAGCGTGACGTCGAGGACACGGTCCCACTCCTCGTCTGTCATGTCGGCCACTGGCGTTTGTCCGCCCAGGCCGGCATTGTTGACCAGCACGTCGATTCGGCCCATCCGCGCGTGGGCCGACGCGATCAGCGCGTCGACCTGAGCGGAGGACGTGACGTCGCAGAGCACATGCTCGACGCGGCCCAGGCCCAGCGCCGACAGTTCCTCGGCCGTCTCGCCGAGGCGTCGCTCGTGGTGGTCGGAGACGACGACGTCAGCGCCCTCGGCCAGCGCGCGCCGAGCGGTGGCCGACCCGATGCCGGTGCCGGCAGCCGCCGTGACGATCACGACCTTGCCAGCAAGAAGCCCGTGTCCGGCAACCTCTTTCGGCGCAACCGCTAACGTCATCTAGCCTCCCTGGGTAGGCCAAGCACACGCTCGGCGATGATGTTGCGCTGAATCTCGTTCGAACCGCCGTAGATGGTGTCCGCGCGGGCGAACAGATACAGCCGCTGCCACTCGTCGAAGTCTCCGCGGTCCAGGACCAGACCCGCCTTACCCTGCACATCCATCGCGATCTCGCCAAGCTCGCGATGCCAATTGGCCCACAACAGCTTTGAGACATTGTCCTGCCCGGGCTGCTCGACGTCCATGGTCGCCAAGGCGTACGAGCGCATCGCTCGCAAGCCCGCCCAAGCCCGGGTCAGGCGTTCGCGGATCAGCGGATCATCCGCGGCGCCAGTGCGTTTCGCGAGTTCCGCGACGCCGCTCAGCTCGCGTGCGTAGATGATCTGTTGCCCCAGCGTCGAAACACCGCGTTCGAAGGTCAACGTTCCCATTGCGACCCGCCAGCCGTCACCGGGTGTGCCGACCACTAAGTCGGCATCGGTGCGGGCGTCGTCGAAGAACACCTCGTTGAATTCCGAGTCCCCGGTCAGCTGCACGATCGGGCGGACCTCCACGCCCGGCTGGTCGAGCGGCACCAACAGATACGACAACCCGGCGTGGCGCTTGGAGCCCTTCTCGGTGCGGGCCACCACAAAACACCACTGCGCCCAGTGGGCCAGCGATGTCCACACCTTCTGGCCGTTGATCACCCACGCGTCGCCGTCCAGCACCGCGGTGGTGGACACGTTGGCCAGATCGCTGCCGGCACCGGGCTCGGAGTAGCCCTGCGACCACAGCTCGGTGACGTCGAGGATTCGGGGCAGAAACCGCTGCTGCTGCTCGGGCGTGCCGAAGGCGATCAACGTTGGCCCGAGCAGTTCCTCGCCGAAGTGGTTGACCTTCGCCGGCGCGTTGGCAATCGCGTACTCCTCGTAGAACGCGACCCGATGCGCGACGGAAAGACCGCGGCCGCCGTGCTCGACCGGCCAGCCCAAGCAGGTCAGGCCCGCCGCCGCGAGATGCCGATTCCAGGCCAGCCGCTCTTCGAACGCCTCGTGTTCGCGACCGGGCCCACCAAGCCCCTTGAGCGCGGCGAATTCACCGACCAGGTTCTCGGCCAGCCAGTCGCGTACCTCGGCCCGGAACTCCTCGACGCCCTGCACCCCTGTAGGCTAACCTACCAAGCACTTGCTTTGTTAGGAGCATGCATCGATGCCGAGCGATCCGCAGACCATTCCTGCGGTGTTGGACCGCATCGCACGCGAGCTTCCCGAACACAACGCGCTGGTCACGCCCGATCGCACCCTTACTTTTGCCGAGCTGCGCGACGAGGTACGCCATGCCGCGGCGGCGATGATCGCGCTGGGCGTGAACGCGGGCCACCGGGTGGCGATCTGGTCGCCGAACACCTGGCATTGGGTGGTCGCCTGCCTGGCCACCCATTACGCCGGCGCCGCCGTGGTACCGCTGAACACCCGTTATACCGTCGCCGAAGCGACCGATATCCTGGCCCGCACCGGTGCCCCGCTGCTGGTGGCGATGGGTGAGTTCCTGGGTACCGACAAGACCGCTGATCTGGACCGGGGCGCACTGCCCGATCTGCGTCACATCGTGCGGGTGCCCGTAGAAAGCGGCGCGCGTTTCGACGACGGGACCTGGGACGAGTTCATAGCGCGCGGCGCCGGCAGTGCAGCCCTGAGCGCTGCCGATGCGCGCGCCGCTGCCGTCAGACCCGACGACCTCTCCGACATCCTCTTCACCTCCGGCACCACCGGCCGCAGCAAAGGCGTGCTGTGTGCGCACCGCCAATCGCTGTCAGGTTCGGCGGCGTGGGCCACCTGCGGCAAGATCACCAGCGACGACCGCTACCTGTGCATCAATCCGTTCTTCCATAACTTCGGCTACAAGGCCGGGATCCTGGCCTGCCTGCAGACCGGCGCCACGCTGATCCCACAGCTGACCTTCGACCCCGAGCAGGCGATGCGCGCGGTCGGCGAGCACCGGATCACCGTGCTGCCCGGCCCCCCGACCATCTACCAGACGCTGCTCGACCATCCCGCCCGCGGCAGCTACGACCTGACCTCGCTGCGGTTCGCGGTCACCGGCGCGGCCACGGTGCCGGTCGTGCTGATCGAGCGGATGCAAACCGAACTCGACATCGACATCGTGCTGACCGCCTACGGCCTGACCGAATGCAACGGGTTCGGCACCATGTGCCGCGCCGACGACGACGCCGTCACGGTGGCCACCACCTGCGGGCGGCCGGTCGCCGGATTCGAGCTGCGTATTGGGGATCACGGAGAGGTGCTGCTGCGTGGGCCCAACGTGATGCTCGGCTATCTCGACGACCCCCAAGCCACCGCGGACACCGTGGACGCCGATGGCTGGCTGCACACCGGTGATATCGGGAAGCTCGACGGCGCAGGCAATCTCCAGATCACTGATCGACTCAAGGACATGTACATCTGCGGCGGCTTCAACGTCTACCCGGCCGAGGTGGAGCAGGTGCTCGCGCGCCTCGACGGTGTGTTGGACTGCGCGGTGATCGGCGTGCCCGACGAGCGGCTCGGTGAAGTCGGCCGCGCATTCCTGGTGACGCGGCCCGGATCCGAGCTCGACGAGCAGGCGGTGATCGCCTACACCCGTGAGTTCTTGGCCAACTTCAAAGCCCCCCGTTCGGTCAGGTTTGTCGACACGCTGCCGCGCAACGCGGGCGGCAAGGTGGTCAAACCGCAATTGCGAGAGATGCCCTGATGGATCTTGATTTCGACGACGACACCGCGACATTCCAGCAGGAGGTGCGGGAATTCCTGGCTGCGCACCGGGAATCGTTCCCGACGCTGTCCTATGACACGGCCGAGGGTTTCGAGCAGCACCGACGTTGGGACAAGGTGCTTTTCGATGCGGACCTGTCGGTCATCACCTGGCCACGCAAGTACGGCGGCCGCGACGCGACCCTGCTGCAGTGGGTGGTCTTCGAGGAGGAGTACTTCCGCGCCGGCGCGCCCGGGCGAGCCAGCGCCAACGGCACCTCGATGCTGGCGCCGACGTTGTTCGTGCACGGCACCGAGGAGCAGCTGGACCGGATTTTGCCGAAGATGGCCAGCGGCGAGGAGATCTGGGCGCAGGCCTGGTCGGAGCCGGAGTCCGGCAGCGACCTCGCCTCGCTTCGCTCGACGGCCACCCGCACCGACGGTGGCTGGCTACTCAACGGCCAGAAGATCTGGAGCTCGCGAGCGCCGTTCGGCGACAGAGCTTTCGGACTGTTCCGCTCCGACCCCGAAGCGGAGCGCCACCGCGGGCTGACGTATTTCATGTTCGACCTCAAAGCAGACGGAATCACCGTGCGGCCGATCGCCCAACTCGGCGGCGACACCGGGTTCGGCGAGATCTTCCTCGACGACGTATTCGTGCCCGACGCCGACGTGATCGGTGAGGTCCACGACGGGTGGCGGGCCGCGATGAGCACGTCGAGCAACGAGCGCGGCATGTCGTTGCGCAGCCCGGCGCGCTTCCTGGCCTCCGCCGAGCGCCTGGCGGAGCTGTGGAAAGCCAACGGCGACAGCGCTTTCGGTGATCAGGTAGCCGACGCGTGGATCAAAGCGCAGGCCTACCGGCTGCACACCTTCGGCACCGTGACCCGGCTGGCGAACGGCGGCGAGCTGGGCGCCGAGTCCTCGGTGACCAAGGTGTTCTGGTCCGACCTGGATGTCACGGTGCACCAGACCGCGTTGGACATCCGCGGCGCCGACGCCGAGCTGGCCGACTCCTGGACCGACGGGCTGCTGTTCGCGCTCGGCGGCCCGATTTACGCCGGCACCAACGAGATCCAGCGCAACATCATCGCCGAGCGCCTGTTGGGGCTGCCCCGGGAGAAGGCCAAATGAGATTCGACCTTGACCCACAACAGCGCGATTTCGCGGCCAGCATCGACGCGGCACTCGCGGCGGCCGATGTGCCGGGCGCGGTGCGCGCCTGGGGCGGCGGCGACACCGCGCCCGGCCGCAAGGTTTGGGCGCGGCTGGCCGACCTGGGCGTGACGGCGCTGACGGTCCCGGAACGCTTCGACGGCATCGACGCGCACCCGGTCGACCTGGTCGTCGCATTGGAACGGCTGGGACGCTGGTGTGTGCCCGGCCCGGTCACCGAATCCATTGCGGTGGCACCAGTTTTGCTGGCTGACGACGATCGGTGCGCCGCGTTGGCAACCGGTGAACTGATCGTCAGCCTCGTGCTTCGACCGCAGGTACCACGGGCCGTGGACGCCGACGCGGCCGGGCTGGTGCTGGCCGCCGAACCGGACGGCTGGGTCAGCGAAGCGCACGTGGGCGAGCGGCACGAGTCCGTCGACCCGAGCCGCCACCTGTTTGATGCCGACGCGGTTTGCGAAGCGTGGCAGGCCGACGTCGCCCGCGCCTACGAGTTCGGCGCACTGGCCACCGCCGCGCAACTGGTCGGAGCGGGTCAGGCACTGCTGGACGCGGCGGTCGACTACGCCAAGCAGCGCACTCAATTCGGCCGGGTCATCGGTTCGTATCAGGCGATCAAGCACAAGCTCGCCGATGTGCACATCGCGCTCGAGTTGGCCCGACCGCTGGTTTACGGCGCGGGCCTGTCGCTGGCGAATCGGTCCCCCGACACCGCCCGCGATGTCAGTGCGGCCAAGGCTGCGGCTTCCGACGCCGCGCTGCTGGCAGCCCGCTCGGCACTACAGACCCACGGCGCAATCGGTTTCACCGCCGAGCACGACTTGTCACTGTGGTTGTTGCGGGTGCAGGCGCTGCGGTCGGCGTGGGGTGACCCGGCCGCGCACCGGCGGCGAGTCCTGGAGGCACTGTGATGACCACATCCGACGAACGGGAGCTGCTGCGGGAGACCGTCGCGGCGCTGGTAGCCAAGCATGCCTCGCCCGCCGCGGTGCGCGAGGCGATGGAATCGGAACGCGGTTACGACGAATCGCTGTGGCGGATGCTGTGCGAGCAGGTCGGCGCTGCCGCCCTGGTAGTGCCGGAGGAATACGGCGGCGCCGGCGGCAATCTCGGTGACGCTGCCGTCGTCCTCGAAGAACTCGCCAAGGGGCTGGTGCCCAGCCCGCTGCTTGGGACCACGCTCGCCGAACTCGCGCTACTGGCCGCGGACGAGCCCGACACCGAGGCGCTCGGCGCGCTGGCTGAAGGCGCCTCGATCGGCGCGCTGGTGCTAGACCCCGACTACGTGGTCAACGGCGATACCGCCGACGTCGTCATCGCGGCCAACGACGGGAAACTCGACCGGTGGACGGCGTTTGACGCCGAGCCGGTGGCTGCCATGGACCCCACCCGCCGGCTGGCCCACGTCGCGCCGCAAAGCACCACGCCGGTGGGCGCCGATCCCGGTATCGCCGACATCGCCGCGATCCTGCTGGCCGCAGAGCAGATCGGCGCCGCCACCCGCTGCCTGGAGTTGACGGTCGAATACAGCAAGGAACGGGTGCAGTTCGGCCGGGCGATCGGCAGCTTCCAGGCGCTCAAACACCGGATGGCCGATCTGTACGTCGCGGTGCAGGCCGCCCGGGCCGTGGTGAACGACGCCCTGGAAGAGCCGTCTGCCACCAATGCGGCGCTGGCTCGTGTCGCGGCCACCGAGGCGTTCAGCACGGTCGCCGCCGAGGGAATTCAACTGCACGGCGGTATCGCGATCACCTGGGAACACGACATGCAACTGTATTTCAAACGGGCGCATGGCAGTTCGCAGCTGCTGGGCCCGGTGCGGGAATACTTACGCCGGCTGGAATCCGAAGTCCTCTAACCTTGACGACATGAGCTTTTCCGTCGCGCTGCGCGCCGGGGTCCCACCCTTCTACGTGATGGACGTGTGGCTGGCGACCGCGGAGCGCCAGCGCAGCCACGGCGATCTGGTGAACCTATCAGCGGGGCAGCCGAGTGCCGGAGCCCCCGAGCCCGTGCGTGCTGCGGCCGTGGCGGCGCTGCCTCACAATCAGCTCGGCTACAC
>DASQSQ010000143.1:0-5543 GCA_035642315.1 Mycobacterium sp. | reverse complement strand
AAGCGATGGTATCCGCGCAGGTCTTCCCTCATCGCGGCCAGCGCACCGCCGGGCTCACCAGGCGCAGCGCCTTGCTCGCCGGCCGTCGCGGTTGGTCCCCCAATTCCTTACGACACTGTTGAACAGGTGTGTGATAATGCCTCGACCCTAAGACCGAGTCCTTGATGAACAACGTGTCCTTCTTGCTAGGTAGGTGAACTTGCACCAGGCCGATACCGGCAGCCCTACCAAACAGGTGCAGACCAAGCGCCCGACGCCGAAGGACTTCCGCCCGGACATCGAGGGCTTGCGCGGCTTCACGCTGTTGGCCATTCTCGGCTTTCACGCTGAGGTACCTGGTGTTGGCGGTGGATTCGTCGGACCGGACGTGTTCTTCATCATCTCGGGCTTCGTCATTACCGGACAACTCTGGCGCGAGGTGAGCACCACCGGCAGCATCAAGTTGCGGCCCTTCTACGGGGCGCGGGCGCGCCGACTTCTACCGGTATCGGCCGCGATCGGCGTCGTCATCGTGATCGCCTCAGCGATCCTGCTGCCCCCGCTGCAAGCTCGGCCCGTCGTGGGTGATGGCATCGCCTGCGCCCTTTACGTCGGCAATTACTGGTTCATTCTGCGGGGCGTCAACTACTTCGCCACCCACGTGCCGCCGTCGCCATTCCAGCACTTCTGGACTCTGGGCGTCGAGGAGCAGTTCTACCTGCTCTGGCCGCCGATGATCATCGGAATGGCGTGGGTCATCCGACGTCGTGCGCGTCGCCGTAACGGCAGCCCCGCCACCGTTTCAAAACGCCCGTATCTGGTGCTCCTGACGCTGATCACCGTCGTGTCGTTCGCGGTCTCGCTGGTAGCGACGTACGTGGTCCCCGCTGCGGCGTATTTTTCGCTGCCCGCCCGGGCCTGGGATTTGTCCATCGGCGGCCTGCTGGCCCTTACGGTCGACCGGTGGCGCCGACTCTCGCCCCGAGCCGCCTCGATCACCGGATGGACCGGGCTGGCCTTGCTCCTGCTGGCATGCAACCAATTGACCTCGGACACTCGCTATCCGGGTACCGCGGCGTTGTTGCCGATGCTGGGCACGGCGCTCGTGCTCGCCGCCGGCTGCGCCCTGCCGTCGCTGGGATGCGGCCGTGTCCTGGCATGGTCGCCGATGCGCACGATCGGCCGGCTTTCTTATTCCTGGTATCTGTGGCACTGGCCGTTTCTGGTCCTCGCGCCGGCGGTGCTGGGCCACCCGCTTGGGCTGACCGGCCGGCTGGCGATGGTCGTCGTCTCTGGCGGGGTGGGGGCGCTCACCCTCCGTTTCCTTGAAAACCCGCTGCGATACGCCCCTCCGCTACGCCGCTCTCCCCTGGGCAGTATCGCGGTCGGCGGTGTCGCCACCGCGATGGCGGCGTGTGTGGGCGTCGCAGTCCTGGAACGGATACCCACTCCGGTGGGTCACGGCGCGCCAGGCGCACCCATGACTATCACCGCAATGGTTCCCCCCGCCGGCGCCAGCATCCAGGCCTACGACACCATCGCAACGCAGCTGTTCGCACAGGTACAAGCCGCGCTCAACGCGTCAGCCGGGCTCAAAGTCGTCCCGTCGCACCTGACGCCCTCACTCGCCGATACGCCAGCCGAGAAAAGCGCGTTGTATTTCAACGGTTGCCTGCGCACTCCTTTCCAAAGCGGGCAACCCGAGTGCGTGATGGGTGATGCCGACTCCGCCACAACGGTGGCCCTGATCGGCGATTCGACTTCCGCGATGATGATTCCGGCATTCCAGCAAGTCGCCGAGCAGCGACACTGGCGACTCGAACCGATGGGCAAGGGAGCTTGCTCAGTGATCGACTCGCCCGTCTCCACTCTCCTTCGCCGCCTTGTTGAACACGTTAATCACTGCGAGCAGTGGCGCACCGAGATCGTCGCGCGGTTACACGCAGAGCACCCGCGGTTGGTCGTGGTGAGTATGTGGCGTGGATACGGCACCTCCGAATCGCTTTCGGGTTTGAGGTCATACGATTCCGCGTGGCTCGATGGCTTGACTCGTCTCGTTCGAGACCTCCGCGGCACGGGCGCGAAGGTGCTCGTGCTCGGGCCGGTCCCGGATCCACACTTCGTGGTACCGCTCTGCGTGTCGGCGAATCTCGATGACGTGACGGCCTGCGTGCTACGAAAGGCGACGTCAGTCAACGAATCCGGTATTGCCGTCGAGTCTGCCGCCACTGCTGCCGGCGGCGGGCAATACAACGACCTCACCGATCTGTTTTGCACCACCGACCTCTGCCCAGTCATCGTCGGCAACACGCTGGTCTACATGGACGAGACTCACGCGACCTTCGAGTACTCCCGCCAATTAGCGCCGGCGATGGGGGCACTCGCCGACCGCGCACTCGCCCGCAACTGACACACCGTTTAGAAACCGGAGGTATCGGCTCTTGTCAATATTGAGACGCGAAAAGGCGACGCAGGGAACCAGTCCTGTGGACCGGAAGTCGGTCCTCGGAATCGCGGCGGCGACCCTTGACTCGTTGCGGAGACTCAGCAAAGCCGCCCTGGCCGTGTATTCCTACCAACCGACCGGCTCGGAGGCCGAGGAATATCACAAGTGGTACTACAACACCTTCGTGTGGAAGAAGACCACTTGGATGGGCATCACCTGCTGGAAGTCGGTCAGCGACATGTGGAACTACCAGGAGGTCCTATTCGACTTGAAGCCCTCACTGGTTGTCGAGTTCGGCTCGAATCAAGGCGGCTCGGCCTTATTTTTCGCCACCATCATGAAGCGAATCGGCAAACCGTTCAAGGTGCTTTCGGTGGACATCAACCACCGACCTCTTGATCCGGCGGCACGGTGCGATCCCGACATTGTGTTCGTCGAATCGTCATCCACGGTGCCAGCGATCGCTGAGCAGATCCGGACCCTCCAAGGCGAGTTCCCGGGCAAGGTGTTTGCCATCCTGGACAGCGACCACACGATGGATCATGTGCTGGCCGAGATGAAGCTACTGCGGCCGATCCTTTCCAGCGGCGACTACCTCCTGGTGGAGGACTCCAGCGTCAACGGACACCCTGTGCTTCCTGGATGGGGTCCGGGTCCGTACGAAGCCATCGAGGCATACGAGCGCGAATTCCCCAATGACTACACGCATGACGTGGAGCGGGAGAAGAAATTCGGCTGGACACAAGCGACCAACGGATTCCTGATCCGCAACTAGTCTCCAGTGCCTTGATGGCATGAAAGGCCAAGATTCGCGATGAAATTTGTGCTGGCGAGCTGGGGAAGTCGCGGCGATGTCGAGCCCAACCTCGCTGTCGGCCGCGAGCTGGTGAGCCGGGGCCACGACGTGTGCATGGCCGTGCCGCCCGACCTGGTCGGCTTCACGGAAACGGCCGGGGTCGCGGCGGTGGGCTTCGGGCCGGAAGCCCGGTCCATTCTGGACTCGCATCGCGACTTCTGGACGTGCTTCTTCAGCCGCCCGTGGAGGGTCCGCACGCTGATCAGATCGCGACTCGACATTGCGGGACCCCTTCTCCGGGGTTGGCAGGAGATGAGCACGACCCTGATGTCGCTGGCCGACGGGGCGGATCTGCTATTCACCGGCATCAATTTCGAGGACGCCGCCGCCAACGTCGCGGAGTATTACGACATCCCGTTGGCCACGTTGCATTACTTCCCGCTTCGGCCCAACGGCCAGACCCTGCGATTCCTTCCGGCGCCGTTGGCCCGCTCGGCAGTCAAGGCGTTCTGGTGGGTGTCGTGGCGTGGGATGAAGAAGGCCGAGGACGCCCAGCGCCGTGAACTTGGCCTACCGAAGGCGACAGGCTCCGCGCCGCGACGGATTACCGAACGCGGGTCACTGGAAATCCAGGCCTACGACGAAGCGTGCTTTCCCGGGCTGGCGGCCGAATGGGCGAGATGGGATAGGCAGCGGCCCTTTGTCGGCACGCTGACGCTCGGGTTGGCGACGGATGCCGATGGGGAGGTTGCGTCGTGGATAGCCGACGGAACACCGCCGATTTACTTCGGGTTCGGCAGCATCCCGGTGGAAGATCCGGCCGACACGATCGCCATGATCGCCGCCGCCTGCGCGCGGTTGGGCGAGCGGGCGTTGGTCGGCGCCGCCGGGACTGACTTCAGCACCGTCGCGCACTTCGACCACGTCAAAGTGGTGGGCACGATGAATTACGCGACCGTCTTTCCCGCCTGTCGCGCGGTCGTCCACCACGGCGGCTCGAGCACCACGCCCATTGTCATGCGCGCCGGCGTCCCCCAGCTGATCCTCTTTTGGGACCTTGTTCATGCGGTCTACGGGGCGGCGGTCAAACGGCTGAAGGTCGGCACCGCTCGGCGCTTCTCGACCGCTACTGAGGAATCGTTGGTCGCGGACCTGCGCCGGATTCTCGCCCCGGAATACGTCGCGCGGGCCCGCGAGGTCACCACCCGCGTTACCGAACCCGCCAAGAGCGCTGCGGCCGCCGCTGATCTGCTGGAAAACTTTGCCCGCCCGCAGCGTGTTGTGAGCTGAGTCACATCCGGTATTCGGAAGTTTTTACCGAAAATCTGGATCGGCCCTGAGGCCTCCAGTATGGTTTGGAACTTGTTCTACTCATGTCAACTAAGCGGCTCGCTGGCCCAGTTACCCATGTCAACGCCGCGCCCATTGGTCCTCGGCTACCACGGCCCCGGCGCCCGAAAGCCCGACTGAAAACCGCAACCCCAGAGAGGACAACGCCTTGACAATCGAGACGCCCACGGGGGCGCGTAAATCACCGGGGGCGACTGAGGGTTTTGCGGTAGTCGGCTACGCAGTGCGCGTTCCGGGTGCTGCTAACGCAGACGAGTTCTGGGACGTGCTGCAGCAAGGGCGGGATGCGGTATCGGAGGTGCCGCCGGACCGGTGGGATGTCGACGAATTCTACGACCCGGATCCCAAGGCCCCCGGCAAGATTGTCAGCCGCCGGGCAGGCTTCATCGATGACGTAACGGGATTCGACGCGCCGTTCTTCGGGCTGTCGAACCGCGAGGCCATGTTGATCGACCCGCAGCATCGGCTGTTGCTGGAGACGTCGTGGCAGGCGGTAGAGCATTCGGGCACCGCACCATCGGCTTTGGCAAATACCAAGACCGGTGTGTTCATAGGTCTGGGCACCCATGACTACCTGGGATTGATATCGGAGCAGCTGAGTTACGCCGACATCGAGGCGTACGTGGCGATTGGCACATCGTCCGCGGCAGGAGCGGGCCGAATCAGTTACGGGTTAGGGCTGCACGGCCCGGCGGTGTCCGTCGACACGGCGTGCAGTTCGTCACTGGTGGCAGTCCATCAGGCGTGCCAGGCGCTGCGCTTCGGAGAATGTGACCTCGCGCTGGCCGGCGGCGTGAACGTCATGCTCAGCGCGAAGACCGCGATGACTTTTTCCCACGCACACATGCTGGCCCCGGACGGCAAGTGCAAGACCTTCGACGCGTCCGCGGATGGTTACGTGCGCGGCGAGGGCTGCGGCGTCATTGTCGTCAAACGCCTCGAGGACGCGATCCGCGACGGTGACCGGATTCG
>DASQSQ010000142.1:0-8886 GCA_035642315.1 Mycobacterium sp. | reverse complement strand
CTGCTTCGGCGGCGTGCTCGTCCCGCCGGTCTCGCCGGGTGACCCCCACGTCGCACCGCTGTTTCACACTCGCTACGAACCGCTTTGGCAGCTGTGCGCGGACCTGGACCTGACCGTGGTGCAGCACGCGGGCGCCGGCAGCCCCGAGATGCCAATGGACCAGCCGGCATCGAACGCGGTGTTGATCACCGAGATGGCGCTGTGGGCCAACCGCACCCTCGGCCACCTGATCCTTGCCGGGGTGTTCGAGCGGCACCCGACGCTGCGGTTCGTGCCGACCGAACAGGGCACCCTGTGGGTGCCGGCGCAACTGGGCATCCTCGACGCGATGGTGCCCACGATGAAATCCGAGGCCGGCAACCGCACCTACGGGATGTTCGGCGGGTCGTCGGTCGACGGGCTGACCTTGACACCAAGCCAATACGCGCAGCGAAACTGCTATCTGGCAAGCGAATTGGCGCCGTTCGACGCCGGGATGATCGACTTCATGGGCCCCGAGCACATCATGTGGGGCAGTGACTATCCGCACGAAGAAGGCTTCACGCCGCACTCCAAGTTGGCGATTCGCTGGGCGCTGCACAACCAGCCCGAGGATGCCTGCCGAAAGATCCTGGGCGGCAACGCGGGTCGGTTGTATCGGTTCGACCTCGATGCGCTCGCGCCTGTCGCCGCCAAGATCGGGCCCACCGTTGCCGAGGTGCACACGCCGCTGGGAGACACCGGCTATCGAGCGCCGGCAGCGTTCGGTTACCGGCCGTTCGAAGGCGGCCTGGCACTCAAGCGGTTGGCGCCGGCTCGCGGCTAATCTGGCCAGATGGAAGACAGCGATTCGCCGCGTAAGCCGAATCTTGCAGCGACCAGCTGGGCGTTGCTCGGCGTGCTGTCTTACGAACACGAGCTTTCGGGTTACGACATTCGCAAGTGGATCGACTGGGGTATGCGGTTCTTCTACGGCAGTCCCGCCTACAGCCAGATCTACTCAGAGCTTAAAAAGCTGGAGCAGCTGGGCTTGGTGACCTCGCGCGTCGAAAACACCGGCGGCACTCGAAACCGCAGGCTGTACAAGATCACTGCGGAGGGGCTGGATGCGGTTACTCGTTGGGCGGGCGAGGCGCCGGTCGACCCGCCAACGCTCAAGCATGGTGCGCTGCTTCGGGTGACCCTCGGGCATCTCACCAACCCGACAAGGCTGAAAGAGACGCTGCAACAACACGTTGCGTACGCCGACGAGATGCACCGCCAGGCCGCAAAGGGCGCCAGGTGGGCCGGCGCTGATCCGTCCTGGGCGTATGCCCGCGTCGCGTTGCAATGGGCGCAGCGGTATTACGCCAACGAGCGGGAACTCGCCTTGACGATGATCAAAGAACTCGACGAGGCGGAAGCCTCCTTTCCTCAGCAGAGTAAGGACGGCTCAGCCAAGATCTCTTGGCCCGCACCGGATTTCTGGTACGAGATCGAGAAGAAGGCCGATGCCGACGAGTCGGACTGATCAGACCCCCGCGGCATCGCGGGCCGCGATGTAGCCATATACCAGTCCCTGGGCGATGGTCGCGCCCGCGCCTGGATATGTGGTCCCGAACGCGTTGGCCGCGGTATTCCCGATCGCGTACAACCCCTCGATGACGCTGCCGTCTTCGCGCAGCACCCGGGCCCGACCGTCGGCCCGCAGACCGCCGCAGGTGCCCAAGTCGCTGAGCACCATCCGCACCGCGTAGAACGGCCCCTTATCGAGGGCGCGCAGGTTGGGGTTCGGACCGATGGTGGGGTCACCGTAATAGCGGTCGTAGGCACTGTTGCCGCGGTGGAAGTCCGCATCGTACCCGGCGAGCGACATTTCGTTGAACCGTGTCATGGTCGAATTGAATCCTGTTCTGGGAACGCCGATTTTGCCGGCGAGTTCAGCCAGGTCATCCGACCGATGGGCGATCCCGGCTTCGTACCATGACGCTGGAATCGGCATCCGCGGGTACAGCGCGCCGCCGAAGACATAGCTGTTGCGGTACTTCTGGTCGAACACGATCCACATTGACTCCACGGGGTTGCCCGAACGTTCTCCTTCCAATATTCGCTGCCCGAATGACATGTAATCGGTTGCCTCGTTGATGAATCGGGCGCCGTTCTGGTCGACGATCAGCGAACCCGGCAGCGACCGTTCAGCCAGCAGCACCGACGGTGCGCCGTGCGGCAGGGGCGCCACAGCCGGAAACCACCACGCCTGATCCATCAGATCGGTTGCAGCACCTAACTCTTGAGCGGCGTGGATAGCGTCGCCGGTGTTGGTCTCCGCGCCCAGACTGAGGTGCTCGCCGAGGGATTCAGACTGGAATTTCCGCCGCATGGTCATGCTGTGGTCGAACCCGCCGGCGGCTAGCACCACGCCGCGCCGTGCGGTGACGATGACTTCGCGACCGTCGTGGCGCACAACTGCTCCGGTGATCCGACCGCGATCGGCAGTCAGCCGGTGCACCTCGGTGTCGGTCCAGATTGGGATCCCTGCACGCACAACACCGGCGAACAATCCGGCGGCCAGCGCCTGCCCGCCGGCGACGTAGCGTCGGCCGAGGAGCAGCCCACCCACTCCCTGTCCGAGACGCTTGGCGATGGTCGGTATGCCCCTGCGTGGAACCCGGGTCACCAGATTCATCCACCGGTAGTCGGCGGTGGTGGTGGGCATGGGGATGTTGGCCTCCATGACGCCGGGCCGCAGCCGGTTTCGGTACTCGCCAAGGATCGCGGAGTCCAATGGCCGGCACTCGCAGGTTCGACCGGCCGCGGTTCCCCCCGGCTCTTCCGGGTGGTAGTCGGAATAGTCCTTGGCCCAGCTCAACCGGATCGGGGTGGTGCGCCGCAGCATATGGACGACCGCGGTCACGTTGCGTAGGTACCCGGCCGACCGTTCGGCCGGTGCGCTGCCGGCCACCACAGAATGCAGGTAGGTTTCGGCACGCTCGACGGTGTCTCCCGCGCCCTCCTCCTCGAGGATCGGGCTCGCCGGCAACCACAATGCGCCGCCCGAGCGGGCGGTGGAACCGCCGACGTAGGAAGACTTCTCGACGATCAACACCGTCAATCCGCATTCATTGGCTGCCAATGCTGCTGCCATCCCCGTGCCGGATCCCACGACGAGCAGGTCGACCATCGTGTCGCGCACCTGCAGGCCGGCAGGGATCGTGGTTGGTTGCGCAGTCGTCACCCCGATGACATTAGGTTCGGAGGTCGGCGTCGTGGCGGCTTTTCCCTGCCAGCGGGACGGCCATCGGGAAATCTCAGCGAAGCAGTTGGGCCAACTCCAGGCACGCCTGCCGTCGCCCTTCCTGCGCGATGTCGAGCATCGGCATCGTCATGAATCCGTGAATGCCCCCCTCGAAAAAGCATCGCGACGTCAACACACCCGCCGCCTCTAGCGCGTCGGCGTACGCGAAACCCTCGTCACGAAGTGGATCGTGCCCGGCGACAACGAGGATCGCGGGCGGCAGGGCCGCCAGGTTCGCCCTCAGTGGGGATGCGTATGGATGTTCCCGATCCGCCTGCGCGGGCACGTACTGGTCCCAATACCACTGCATCGCCGGCTTCGGGTTGTAGAACCCCTTGCCGTACAAGCGGTAGGACTCGGTGTCGAAGTCTGCTGCGATCACTGGATAGAGCAGTAATTGAGCCGCGATCGAAGGACCGCCGCGATCGCGGGCCATCAATGCGGTGACGGCGGCCAGGTTCCCTCCCGCGCTGTCGCCACCCACCGCGACGCGTCGTGCATCGCCGCCGACGGCGTCTGCGTTGTCGACCGCCCATTGGGCGACCGTGTGGAAATCTTCGGCCGCAGCAGGCCATTGATGCTCCGGCGCCAGCCGGTAGGCCACCGAAATAACAACGGCAGGAATGCGATTGGCGATATTGCGGCACAGCCCGTCGTGGCTGTCGAGGTCGCAGAACACGAAACCGCCGCCGTGGGCGTACACGAGGATCGGCAGCCCCTCGCCGTCGGGGCGATAGACCCGGACTGGGATGTCGCCACCGGGCCCCGGGATGGCGTCGTCGCGGACCTGGGCGACCGGTTCTGGCTTGGCCGGCGGCACGTATCGAGACCGGATGATCGCCCTTGCCTGTGCGCCGGTCATGGTGTGCACCGGCGGGAAGCCGGCGTCCAGCGCTTCGATCAGCGGGGCGAGCTGTGGATCCAATATCACTTGCGCCGCTCCTCCTGCCCTTTTCGGATCGCACTGCCCTGTCGATCGTCACCGGCGCGGTTCACGCGTACTGCAATGCCGGCCGCGACGGAACAGCGGAATGACGGGGCAGCAATGGCCGCAATGGCTGCAGAGTCGGCGCAACCCGCTGCGGGCCGTCCTCGACGTTGCGCCAGATGGCCATCGCGGTCATTCGCACGGGCGCGGTCAGCCGCTGATCGAACATCATGCGGTTCATCGGACCGCACACCGACACGGCGGCCACGGCTTCACCCGGACCGCCGATCGGCGCTGCGACGCAACCGAACCCGAGCAGCGACTCCTCGCGCTCGAACGCGATGCCGTGGGCCCGCACCTTGGCCAATTCGACCGCAAGTTGGGAGCTGCCGGCAATCGAGTACTTGGTCTTGCGGGCCTGCAGATCCACCGCCGCGTCCTCGTCGCGGTAGGCCAGGATCGCTTTGCCGACCGCAGTACAGTGCGCGGGCTGACGGCCGCCGACTCGGGTGGGGATCGCGGCAATCATTCGGTCGCCGACCTTCTCGAGGTACACGACGTCGGGTCCGTCAAGAACCGCCAGGTGTACGACGAGCCCGGTGGCACGATGCAATTCGCCCAGCAGCGGAGCGGCCGCCCGCACGAGGCGGTCTTGGTGCACGGCCAGCGAACCCAGTTCCACCAGACGCATGCCGAGTTCATAGTCGCGACCGCTGCGGCGCAGCCAGCGCAGCTGTACCAGTCGATCGAGCATGCGGTGCGCCGACGAGCGCGGCAGACCGGTGCGACGGACGATCTGGGCCAGCGTCAGCCGTCCCGGTCCCTCGAATGCATCGAGGACCAGCGAGATGCGGTCGATCACGGCGGTGGGGGTGGCTGGTTCGACGGCTTGCGCGCTCCCTGACATCGGCTTCTCCAAAACCCTGTGTGACTGAGTGGCATATGACTATTAGTAATAAAGCACACTTATGTGGCCGTTGTCACTAGGGCGCGAAAACTTGCCGCAAGACACCGGCCGGCACAGCCGGATCAGCGCAGGTCAGCCTTCGCGGCGGAGTGTCCCGCCCGACGACCATAGAAGCTGCCGTCACCGAGCGAGACGCCGCTGGCGTAACCCCACGCGGCCAGCCCGGCTGTCGAACGCCCCGCCGCGAAAAGCCCTGGAATGGGCTCTCCGCTGACGTGCAGCACCTCGGCATCCAACGTGGTCGCGAGCCCGCCCAGGGTGAAGCCGCCGGTGCTCTCCCGTAGATCGATGGCGCCGACTGGAGAGCCGATCGGCTTTACCCACTCCGGCTTCTTGTGCAGCAACGGATCCTCGCCGCGGGCCGCGCCCTCGTTGTAGGCGGCGACGGTCGCCTGCAGCGATCCGAGCGGCAGGCCCATGTCGCGTTCCAGATCGGCAACGCTGTCGGCCACCCACGTCGGCGGCCGCAGCATCAGCTTGGGTGACCACGAGTTCCTCGCCTCTTCCTGGGCATCGCCGTCGATGATCAGGTAGGCAATGTTGTCTTGCTGGTAGAGGGTGAACTGTCCGATGCGGCCTGGATAGGTGTCCTCGGTGACATAACGCTGACCGCGGCCGTTGACCAGGATGCCGCGTGCCAGTTGCTGGGGGTCGATGAAGATTGCGACTTCGGTGGCGTCCATGTGGGCCAGATCGGCACCCAGCGCCTGGGCCATCCGGATCGACTGGCCGTCGTGCTGTTCGATCGAGGCGGCCGGGCGTCCGGCGATCCGCGGGGCGAAACGCGCCACCATCGCGTCGTTGTAGGCGAAGCTGCCGGTCGCCAGCACGACGCCGCGGCGCGCCCGGATCGTGATTTCGTTTCCGTACTGGCGGGCGCGGACGCCGACCACCCGGCCGTCGGATTCGACGATCAGGCGCTGCACGCGCACGTCGTAGAGCGCCCGCGCGCCGGCCGCGGTAGCGGTGTCGACCAGCGGTTTCATCAGCATGAATCCGGCGCTGGCTTCGCCCTGCTTCTTGTTCTGCATCTGCGGGACGTGCCCGCGCGGGGCCGGGGTGGCAATTGTATTGAGCGGGTAGGCGTTTTCGCCGCCGCTGTACATCAGGCCTTGGTCGCCCATCGGCTCCCAGCCGGGCTCGGAGAAGAACTCCGCCTTGAACGGCACGCCGCACTCGACCAGCCAGTCGAAGTGGGCGACGCTGCCGGCGCAGTAGTCGGCGATCCGCTTCTCGTCGGCTCCGGGCCCCATCGCGACATTGAGGAATGCCGCCATGTTGTCCACGGAATCGCTGAAGCCGCAGGCTTTTTGCAGCGCGGTGCCACCGCCGAGGTAGATGAATCCGCCCGCCATCGCCGCGGCACCACCCCAGGATCCGGTGCGTTCCAGGACCAGGACGTCGGCGGCAGAACGGGCTGCTTCGACCGCTGCGGCGGCGCCGGCAACCCCGTAGCCGGCGATCACGACGTCGGCCTCGTGGTCCCAGGAGGTGATCGACCTGGCAGGGACCGGCGTGACGTCGGTGTCGGGTGTCATAAGCGCATGGCCGCGGGCATCTCGCCGATCCACTGGTGGCCCCAATAGCTGTCGGCGGTGATTTCCTCTGCGGTGTAATGGTTTTCGTCGACTCGCATGCCGTCGGTGCCGAATTCGATGTCCCAGTCACCGGGTGCGCGGACATAGAACGACACCATCTTGTCGTTGGTATGCCGCCCGAGTGTTGAGGACAACTGGAAGCCCTCGGCGTTGACGCGGTCCAGTGCCTGACCCACAGCATCGAGAGTGTCGACCTCGACCATGATGTGGACCAGGCGTGGGTCACGCTGATGTGCGGCCGGCACAATCGCCATGCTGTGGTGTCGTTCGTTGATCCCGAGGAACCGAACCCGCACCGGGCCAAACTCTTTCGGCAGCGGAACGCGAAACGCGCCGCGGGAACGGAATCCCAGTACGTCGGTGTAGAAGTCGAATAGCCCGTTGGGGTCGGTCGCGGGCACGACCACGTGGCCCAGCCCCTGATCGCCGGTGACGAATTTCGCGCCGAACGGCGTGATGACCGGGCTGTGGTCGAGCACGGCACCGTGGAACACCTCGAGGGTGGTGCCGGCCGGGTCCTCGAACGTGATCACCTCTTCTACCCGGCGGGCCTCGGCGTCATCGGTGGACAGCTGCTTGAACGGTATTCCGGCGCCGTCGAGTGTTGCTTTGACCCGCTGTAGTGCCGGGTGATCGCGCACTTCCCAACCCACGGTGAGAACCCGGTCGGTCTCACCGGGTACCACGATGAGCCGGGCCGCTCGCTCGTCCATGCGCAGATACAGCGCTGAGGAGTCTGGTCCTTTTCCTTGCGCGAAGCCCAGGACTCCGAAGGCGAATTGCCGCCAGCGCTCGATGTCGTTGGTGGAAATCGTAATGTAGCCAAGACTTTTCAGATCACTCATGGAAGCGTTCTCCTAAATCAGCGCTCGCAGCGGACCTTCGGGCGGATCGATGCCCAGCGAGCTCAGCGCCGACGCGTGGTAGGTGGTACCGGGGACATGAATGGCATGCGCATGGCCAACATGGACATCACGCCAATACCGCTGCAGCGGCTTGTCCATCCGCGCCGCATTGCCTCCGGAGCGGGCGAATATTTCGTCGACCGCCGACACGGCGCGCCACACCGCGCGAACCTGGGTCCGGCGGCCCGCCGCACGGTCTGCAAACGACACCTCTTTGCCAGAATCCACGATGTCGTAGATGCGATCGGCGTTGGTCAGCAGCTCCTGGCGGGCGGCGTTGATGTCGGCGGCGGCCTCACCTATGGCGTACATGACGTAGGGGTCGTCCTTGATTGCGGTGCCGGTGGCGGCGACTCGCTCACGCTGGTAGTCCAGGTGCGCGGCGAGCGCGCCTTCGGCGATGCCGATGGTCGCCGCCGAGATTCCCAGCGGGAACATCGTCGACCATGGCATCAGATACAGCGTCTCGGTCATTCCGGCCTCACGCTGGGCGGTGCCGTCCATCACTTTTGTCGCGTCCATCGTCCGGTAGGCCGGGACGAACGCATCGTTGACGATCACGTCCTTGGACCCGGTTCCGCGCAGCCCCACCACATTCCACGAGTCCTCGACGATCTCGTAGTCCTTGCGCGGAAGGATCATGTGCAGCATCTGCGGTGGCATCACCGGCACACCGTTGGTGTCGCCGAGCATCGCGCCCAGGATGATCCAGTCGCAATGGTCGGTGCCCGAACTGAACTGCCAGCGGCCGTTGAAGATGTAACCGCCGTCGACGGGCTTGGCGACGCCCTGCGGCGCATATGGGGAGGCCATCCAGGTGTCGACGTCGTCGACCCACACCTCGGCGGGCACCTTCGGGTCTGCGTAAGCCAGTTGATAGGGGTGCACGCCCACCACGCCGACGATCCAGCCGGCGGCCGGATCCAGCGCAGCCGTCGCCATCACGGTCTCGGCGAACTCGCGCGGGTGGACTTCAAACCCTTGGTATTTCTTGGGCTGCAACAGCCGGATCAGGCCGGCCGCCTTCATGACTTTGACACTGTCGTCGGTGAGCCGTCCGATTTTTTCGGCTTCCGCGGCCTGGTCGCGCAACTGGTCCGCCATGGCCATTACCCGGTCGAGTACCCGCTCGGTCATATTTCGTCCTTACGTATGGGGGCCTAGTAATGGTCTACCGCAGTCGATGCCGAACCGAAGCCAATCCCGGTGAGCGGACGAAAATGCAGTGAAAGCTC
>DASQSQ010000141.1:0-2223 GCA_035642315.1 Mycobacterium sp. | reverse complement strand
CCTGCTGACCCGGAGCAGGCGCCGCGGGGTCAATTTCTTCACGTCGACCTGGTCGCAACTGTTGTTGACCGCCAGCGGTGTGCAACTCAACATCTTGGGCAAAGAGAATCTGACTGCCGAGCGGCCCGCGGTGTTCATCTTCAACCACCGCAACCAAGCCGACCCCGTCATCGTCGGCGCGTTGATCCGCGACAACTGGGTAGCCGTCGGCAAGAAAGAGCTCGAGGGCGATCCGATCATGGGCACGCTCGGCAAGATGCTGGACTCCGTCTTCATCGACCGGGATAACCCGACCGCTGCGGTGGAGTCGCTGCACCAGGTCGAGGAGCGCGCCAGACAAGGGCTGTCCATCATGATCGCGCCCGAGGGCACCAGGCTGGACACCACCAGCGTCGGGCCGTTCAAGAAGGGGGCCTTCCGGATCGCGATGACGGTCGGCATCCCGATCGTGCCGATCGTGATCCGCAACGCCGAGATCATCGCCGCGCGCAACTCCACGACGATGAATCCGGGCACGGTGGATGTGGCTGTGTTCCCGCCGATTTCGGTGAGCGACTGGACAGTTGACACGCTGGCGGATCGGATCGCCGAGGTACGCCAACTGTACGTGGACACGTTGGCCGACTGGCCGGTCGACGAACTGCCCGACCATGACGTGTATCGAAAGAAGCCGGCGCCGAAAAAGGCGCCGCGAAAAGCCGCGAGCAAGCCGGCCAAGGCCACCGTGGCGAAGGCCACGGCAGCGAAGGCGGGCGCGACGAAGGCCACGGCCAAGAAAGCCGCCAAAGCGGCCCAGCCTAAAACCCCGGCGCGCAAGACCACCAAGGCCCAGCCCGCTACGCCCCGGCCTAGAGGACGATCGTGACCAGATCGGCCGCCGACGCCAGCGCCTTCACCACGACCGACGACACGCTGGTGCTGGCGGCCGCGTCCTCGCCGGTGGAATCGGAACTACTCGCGAAATGGTTGGACCAGCAACGTGCCCGGCATCCGGAGGCCAGGCTCGAGGTGCTGCCGTTGCCGGCCCGCAACGCTGCGCCGGCGGCGCTCGCACAGCTGGTCGAACAACTCGAGTCGGACGAGGACCGGTCGATCGTGCCGGTGCGGGTCTTTTGGATGCCGGAAGCCGACGCGTCGGCATTAAGCCGGGTAGCGGCGTTGCTGCCCGGACGAAATCCTTACCAGCCCAGTGAGCGTCAGCAGCGCCACATTCTGCGTCACGATCCCTCGCGCGCTCAGGTGGTGGCCGGCGAGTCGGCCAAGGTATCCGAACTTCGTCAGCAGTGGCGGGACATCACGGTTGGCGAAAACCCCCGTGAATTCGCGCACTTCGTCACTCGCCGAGCGCTACTGGCGATGGAACGCGCCGAATACCGAATCCTCGGACCGCAATACAAGTCGCCGCGGCTGGTGCGGCCGGAGATCCTGGCGTCCGCACGATTTCGGGCCGGCCTGGAAAAGATCCCGGGGGCCACTGTCGAGAAGGCCGGCGAGATGCTCGACGAACTCGCCACCGGGTGGAGCCGAGTTTCCGTCGACCTGGTCTCCGTCCTCGGCAGGATGCTCAGCCGCGGATTCGACCGGGAAATCGACTACGACGAGTACCAGGTGGCGGCGCTGCGCACCGCGCTGGAGGCTCACCCCGCGGTGCTTCTGTTCTCGCATCGGTCCTACATCGACGGCGCGGTGATGCCGGTCGCGATGCAGGAGAACCGGCTGCCGCCGGTGCATGTCTTCGCGGGTATCAACTTGGCGTTCGGGGTGATGGGACCGCTGATGCGTCGGGCCGGGACCATCTTCATCCGGCGCAATATCGGCAATGACCCGCTGTATAAGTACGTGCTCAAAGAATACGTCGGGTACGTGGTGGAGAAGCGCTTCAACCTGAGCTGGTCCATCGAGGGCACCCGCTCGCGCACCGGGAAGATGCTGCCGCCCAAGCTCGGACTGATGAGTTATGTGGCCGACGCCTATCTGGACGGTCGCAGCGACGACATTCTGCTGCAAGGGGTTTCGATCAGCTTCGACCAGTTACACGAGACCGCCGAGTACGCCGCCTACGCGCGCGGCGGCGAGAAGCGCCCGGAGGGTTTGGGCTGGCTGTACAGCTTCATCAAGGCTCAGGGAGAGCGCAACTACGGCAAAATCTACGTTCGCTTCCCCGAAGCCGTCTCGATGCGAGAGCATCTCGGCCCGTCGCACGGCCCGATCGCTGAGGACGAA
>DASQSQ010000140.1:0-8188 GCA_035642315.1 Mycobacterium sp. | reverse complement strand
CCTATCGCGGGCAGCACCAAGGCTTATCGCGAAGTAGCGGACCCGGGCGGGGCTAGTCTCGGGGCTTGTCTGCGGGTGCCGTTCCGGCGGGTGAACCTGTCCACCGGAGACCACTTCGATCTCTACGACACCTCCGGGCCGTACACCCATTCGGATGCGGTGATCGACCTGACATCCGGGCTACCACCGCGACCCGGGGTGGTCCGCGATCGCGGCACTCAGCTGCAACGGGCCCGCGCCGGCGAGATCACCGCCGAGATGGCGTTCATCGCCGCCCGCGAGGACATGCCCGCCGAGCTAGTGCGCGACGAGGTTGCGCGCGGCCGCGCGGTGATCCCGGCCAACCACAACCATCCCGAGAGCGAGCCGATGATCATCGGCAAGGCCTTCGCGGTGAAGGTCAACGCCAACATCGGCAACTCGGCGGTGACGTCGTCGATCGCCGAGGAGGTCGACAAGATGGTGTGGGCCACCCGCTGGGGCGCGGACACCATCATGGATCTGTCCACCGGCAAGGACATTCATGCCACCCGCGAGTGGATTCTGCGCAACTCGCCGGTGCCGGTCGGCACCGTGCCGATCTACCAGGCGTTGGAGAAGGTCAAGGGCGATCCGACCGAATTGACCTGGGAGGTCTATCGCGACACCGTGATCGAGCAGTGCGAGCAGGGTGTGGACTACATGACCGTGCACGCCGGAGTGCTGCTGCGTTATGTGCCGTTGACCGCCAAGCGGGTCACCGGCATCGTGTCCCGCGGCGGGTCGATCATGGCGGCGTGGTGCCTGGCGCATCATCAGGAGTCGTTCCTGTACACCAACTTCGAAGAGCTGTGCGACATCTTCGCGCGCTACGACGTGACGTTCTCGCTGGGCGACGGGCTGCGGCCGGGATCGATCGCCGACGCCAACGACGCCGCGCAGTTCGCCGAGTTGCGCACGTTGGGCGAGCTCACCAAGATCGCGAAAGCCCATGGCGCACAAGTGATGATCGAAGGACCGGGGCATATCCCGATGCACAAGATCGTCGAGAACGTGCGGCTCGAAGAGGAGCTGTGCGAGGAGGCCCCGTTCTACACTCTCGGGCCGCTGGCCACCGACATCGCGCCGGCCTATGACCACATCACGTCGGCGATCGGCGCCGCCATCATCGCCCAAGCCGGCACCGCGATGCTGTGCTACGTGACCCCCAAGGAGCACCTCGGGCTGCCCGACCGCAAGGACGTCAAGGACGGCGTGATCGCCTACAAGATCGCCGCCCATGCGGCCGATTTGGCCAAGGGCCATCCGCGCGCGCAGGAGCGCGACGATGCATTGAGCACAGCACGATTCGAGTTCCGCTGGAACGACCAGTTCGCGCTGTCGCTAGACCCTGACACCGCAAAGGAATTCCACGACGAGACGCTGCCGGCCGAACCGGCCAAGACCGCACACTTCTGCTCGATGTGTGGCCCGAAGTTCTGCTCGATGCGCATCACTCAGGACGTCCGCGACTACGCCGCCGAGCACGGACTGGACAGCGAGGAAGCGATCGAGGCGGCGATGCAGCAAGGGATGGCGGAGAAGTCGGCCGAGTTCGCCGAGCACGGCAACCGGGTGTATCTACCGATCTCCCAGTGACCTATCTTCCGCTGGCGCCGCGCGGCACGACGCCGCTGCGGGTGTTGGCGATCGCCGGATCGGATTCCGGCGGCGGTGCCGGTGTCCAGGCCGACATCCGCACCTGCACCCTGTTGGGAGTGCACGCGCTGTGCGCGGTGACCGCGGTGACAGTACAGAACTCGGTGGGGGTGAAAGGTTTTCACAAAGTACCCGGTGATGTGATTGCCGCCCAGATCGAGGTGGTATGCCACGACATCGGGCTGCAGGCCGCCAAAACCGGCATGCTGGCATCGGCCGAAATCATCACCGCGGTGGCGCGGAGTTGGCGCGAGCATGGCGCGGGCGTGCCGCTGGTCGTCGATCCGGTCAGCGCGTCGATGCACGGTGATCCCCTGCTCGACCGCAACGCGCTGGATTCCCTTCGCGCCGAACTGTTTCCACTGGCGACATTGGTGACGCCAAATCTGCACGAGGTGCGGCTACTGGTGGACATCGAGGTCGTCGACTCGAAATCCCAGGCCGACGCGGCCCGCGCCCTCCACGCGCTGGGACCGCAATGGGCGCTGGTGAAGGGCGGCCACCTGCGCGGGTCGGCCAGCAGCACGGATCTGTTGTTCGACGGCAACGACTTTCACGAGTTCGAGTCGCCGCGGGTGGACACTACCCACGACCATGGCGCCGGCGACACCCTGGCCGCCGCGACGGCCTGCGCGCTGGCCCACGGCTACACCGTGCCCGACGCCGTCGCGTTCGCCAAAGGCTGGGTGACCGAATGCCTGCGCGCCGCCTATCCGCTCGGGCACGGCCACGGCCCGGTGTCCCCGTTGTTCAGGCTGTTATGACACTCGATGACATCGCGGGCGTCGCGCACGAACCCGACGGTGACCCACCCGGTGGCCCAAAAGGAATTGTGGTGCTGACGCACGGCGCTGGCGGCAGCAGGGAATCTGCACTGCTGCAACTACTTTGCGACGAGTGGGCCCGACGTGGCTGGCTCGCGGTGCGCTACAACCTGCCTTATCGCCGCCGACGGCCCAAGGGACCGCCGTCGGGCTCGGCGGCGACCGATCGCGCCGGCATCGTGGAGGCGATCGCGGTGTGCCGCAACCTGGCCGACGGCCCGCTGATTGCCGGCGGCCATTCCTACGGCGGCCGGCAGACGTCGATGGTGGTCGCCGCGAAAGAAGCACAGGTCGATGTGTTGACGCTGTTCTCCTACCCGGTGCATCCACCCGGTAAGCCGGAACGCGCTCGCACCGAGCACCTGCCCGACATAGCGGTGCCGACGGTGTTCACCCATGGCACGTCGGATCCGTTCGGCACCATCGACGAGGTACGCGCCGCCGCTGCGCTGATTTCCGCACCGACCGCAATCGTCGAGATCACCGGCGCACGCCACGACCTGGGCTCGAAGACCCTCGATGTGCCCGAGTTGGCGGTCGACGCGGCGCTCAGACTATTGCGCTGAACGGCGCCGAATGAAATCGGCCGCGAGGTCGGCGATCTTGACGTTGGAATCTTGCGAGGTTCGACGCAGGATCTCGAATGCCTGCTCCCCGGAGATGTCGTTGAGCACCATCAGCATGCCGATGGCCTTGCCGATCTCACGGTTCCTGGCGAGGCCGCGTCGCAGGCCCGCCACGTCTTCGCCGTACGCTGCGGCATTGATTGCCACCGTTGCGAAGGCCGCCAACACGACGGCACCGTCGATCGACTTCTCGTCGAAGGCATTGGCCGTATCGGAAAACAGGTTGAGCGCACCGACGTTGGCGCGGTCTACCGGCAACTGAACGCTCATAGCGCCGCGCACCGGTGTTTCGGCGACCACGCGAGCCGCCAATGTCGGCCACCGACCACTGGCGGCCAGATCCGTTGCCATTTGGGTGGCTAGCCCCTCAATGGCGTCGAGGCACGGCCCACAGCCCAGCGCCAACTCGAGTTTGTCGATGGCGTGCGCGACTGAGTCGCTGGCGGCCGCTGTGCTGCGGGCACCGTCACGGCTGATCATCAGGCTGGCGTGGTCGCAACCGGGAACCATCAATGTTGCCGCTACACAGACTGCGGCATACATTTCGTTCGGCGTCGAACCCTGGGCGACGATGTCCGCAAGCGAGGTGAACACGCTTGACGGATCGACCTGCAGGTCGGACGGCATGGCAACCTCCTCGATTCTCAACGAAGCAGGCGGGGGGGCGGCAGCGAGTTCGCAATGCGCCGCGCTGCCGCCCGCCGCACACTCAGGCGTCAATCACCTCGCGCTGGACGGCTTTGCGGTTCAGGGCGTTGTCGCCGTCGCCGCGGCCGATCGTGATTTTGCGCGGCTTGGCTTTCTCGGCTACCGGGATGTGGAGCCGTAGCACGCCCTCGTTGTAGGACGCCTCGATCCGATCGGTGTCGAGGTTCTCGCCGAGAACCAGTTGCCGGCTGAACACTCCCCGCGGCCGCTCGGTCGCCAGCATCTCCCGATTCGGATCGACGGCAGGTCGCTGTGCACGCACAGTCACCACGTTGCGTTCGATGTCGATGTCCAGTGAGCCCGGGTCGATGCCGGGCAGATCGAACTCGACGAAGAACGCATCACCTTCACGCCACGCGTCCATCGGCATCACCGCCGGACGCGCGGCGGTGCCCAGCACCTGCTGGGTAAAGCGGTCCAGGTCACGGAACGGGTCGGTACGCATCAGCATGGTGGTCACCTCCGAATCTGAGAGCCCTCTACGGTATGTCATCTATAACCTATGTCTGATGACATAGATTTGATATAGCATGTAGAAGGTATAGCCGCAAGTGTGATAGGAAGATTTCTTGTACGCCCAGCCAAGGATAGTTACCGTATGACCGATCGACCCGACACTCCGGGCACGCCTACCCCGGGCCAAGGCGTCTACGGCATCTCAGTGGCCGCCGAACTCTCCGGCATTGCAGTGCAGTCACTACGGCTCTACGAGCGCCACGGCCTACTCAGCCCGTCGCGCAGCGGCGGCGGAACCCGCCTCTACAGCGCCGCAGATCTGGCCCGGCTGCAGCGCATCAGCGAGCTCGTCGCTTCCGGGGTCAACCTCGCCGGCATCGCGCGCATCCTCGATCTTCAAGACGACAACGCGGAGTTGCTGGCCACCAACGGAGCCATAGGTACGAAGAGCCAGAAGCAAACTCAACCGAAAGCGGGCGGCGCCTAAGCCGTCGCGCTGCGGATTCCCGATACCAGGGGTACCGGGTATATTGTCGTGTCATGAGTTTGGAGCATTTCGACGTCGTCGTCGTCGGTGCTGGCTTCGGTGGCATCGGCGCGGCAATCCAGCTCAAGCGCATGGATATCGACGACTTTGTCATCCTCGACCGAGAGGACGACCTTGGCGGAACCTGGCACGTCAACCATTATCCCGGCCTGGCCGTCGATGTCCCCACCACCACTTATTCGTACTTCTTTGAACCGAACCCCAGCTGGTCGCGGTTGTTCACCCCGGGACCAGAGATCAAGCAGTATGCCGCGGGGGTGGCCGACAAGTACGACGTTCGCCGGCACATGCGGTTCAACACCGTCGTGGAAAGCGCCCGCTGGGATGAGGAGACCCGTCGCTGGCAGGTGGCGCTGTCCGGTGGCGACGTGCTGTCGGCGCGCTACCTGATCACCGCCACCGGGTTCTTGTCCCAGCCGAAAACACCTGACATTCCGGGGATCACGACGTTCGAGGGCAAAGTCATCCACACCACCAAGTGGGAGGACGATTTCGATCCGACGGACAGGCGGATCGGGATCATCGGGACCGGGGCAACGGCAGTTCAGCTCATTCCGGAACTCGCCGACAAGGCCGCCGATCTCACCGTCTATCAGCGCACCCCGATCTGGGTCGCGCCGAAGATCGACCTGCGCTTCTCGGATCGAGCCAAACGGCTCTTCGCCCGTTTACCGTGGACACAGCGGCTGATCCGGTCGATTACCGACACCATCTACGAGTTGATGATCACCGTCGGCGTGGTGCGATACCGGGTTCCGCTGTTCCGGCGGCTCAACATCTCTGCGATGGATCTGTGCAAGATCAACCAGTTCGTGGCGATTCGCGACAAAGAACTGCGCCGCAAGCTCACCCCCGACTACGACATCGGGTGTAAGCGGCCGACTTTCTCCAACACCTACTTCCGCAGCTTCGCCAAACCGCACGTCCACCTGCAGGCCGACGGAATCGAACGCGTCGAGGCCGACGGCATCGTCAACGCCGACGGATCGAAGACCCACATCGACACGCTGGTGCTGGCCACCGGATTCGACCTATGGGAGGCCAACTTCCCGGCCATCGAGGTGATCGGCCGCGACGGGCGCAACCTCGGAAAGTGGTGGCGCGACACGCGGTTTCAGGCATATCAGGGCATATCGATGCCCTACTTCCCGAACTATCTGAGCCTGGCCAGCCCGTTCGCCTTCTTGGGGCTGAACTTCTTCAACACCATGGAGTACCAGATGCGGTTGATGGAACGGCTTTTCGCCGAGCTCAAACGTCGGGGTGCAGACACCTTCGAAGTGACCGAAGAGGCCAACGCGCGCTACCTCGATCGGATGACCGAACTGCTGGGCGATTCTCTGTGGACGATTGGCAACTGCGCCACGTCACGCTCCTATTATTTCAATCCCAGCGGAGAACCCTCGCTGTTACGTCCGATGGCCACCTCGACAGCAATCGCGGAGGCGTCGAATTTTCCGCTGACCGACTACGCGATCAGCTAAGGAGAACTGGGAAACCATGTCTCGCGCAAGCAACCGACTCGCCCGCTTTTCGGGTCTGGCATTGGCCGGGGCCGGGCTGTCCCACCTCACCAGTCCGCGGTTGTTCGAGCCGATCACCAAGGCGGCATTTCCACGAAAGACCCGCCAGCACGTCTACACCAACGGCAGTATCGAAACCGTGTTGGGTCTGGGTTTCAGCAGCCGCCAGACCCGCAGCCTGGCTATCGTCGGGCTGATCGGATACCTCGCGTACCTGGGCGGCAACGCTATTCGGCACGCCCAAACACGGTAGCCTCCATCAATTTACGCACGCAGGCTTGCGGGTAGGCGGAGTTGTCGACCGGGTGCTCGTAGTGCACCAGCCGTCCCACGTCGACAACCAGCGCCATCGCCGCGTGCACCACGATGCGGGCCTGCGTCGACGTCAGCTTCGAGCGGGCCGACGTCAGCAGGCGCATCCAGGAATCGATCGTCGTGCGCTGCACGCTGCGCAACAACTGCTCGTCCGCCCGAGTCAGGTTGACCCGCTCGGAGTAGTAGATCGCGGCCAGCTCCGGGTTGGCGAATGACGTTGCCACGTAGGCTTCGATCAAGAGGTTGAGCATGTGGCGCGGCTCGGTAAGACCGGTCAGGATCGCCGACAGTCGACCGGAAATCCGGTCGGCGGCGCGGCGCAATCCCGTCGAGAGGATGTCGCACTTGCCGGGAAAATACCGGTAGATCCCCGACACCGGGATGCCGACCGCCGAGGCGATCTCGGCCATGCTGGTTTCCGGGTAGCCCTTGGCGTTGAACAGCACCATTGACGCCTGCAACAGCGCTTCGTAGACACCGGTGTCCGACTCGAAGATTTGCCAAGAGGCCGGTCGGCCCTGCACATCCTCCGGCTCCGGCAACTCGGCGCTGAGCACCGCCCAGCCGACTTCGGTCAGCAGCGCGCGGATCTCGTCGTCCGGCAACGCAACTCGGTGATCCACGATACTGCCGATCACGCTGAGCAACCCCGACGACAGCATCCACCGATGCGACGAGGTCAGGGTGGGTCGAATTGCGATGAGCGGCCGTTGGATCCGACGATTGACCACCCGTAACTGGTCCATCAACGTGGCTTGGTCTTCACCGTGCAGGTATCGGGCTTGCCACCGGTACAGCCCGCCAGACTCGCGGTTGGCCAACGTCACGTCGATGAGTGCCTCGACCAGTCGGTCCAATGTCGCAGCCGGGTCGACAGCCTCGGGAGGTTCCGCGTCGGCGAAATCGGTGCAGTCGACCAATTGCTGGCCGAGGGCCAGGACGGCGCCACGGAACAGGTCGTACTTGCTGGCGTAATGCCGGTACAGGGCCGGCGCGGAGATTCCGACCTTGGCCGCGATGGCTTCCATGCTGACCGCGTGGTAGCCCAGCGAGCTGAACGACTCGGCGGACGCCCGGGCGATCTGCGCCTTGCGGTCTTTGGGCCGGCGGCGCACAGCAGCGACAGACTCTATGGGCGCGGTCGTCACCGCCACACCCTAGCGCGCGGATCAGTCTCTAAAAAACCTACCGCCGAGTTAGAATGTCCATTAACATAATTGATGCTCGAAACGCTCTTAGGGCGCTGACGAGCCAGGATGTCACCGATGACGACGTCCTGGGGGCCGCCGGGGACAGGTGCGAGAGGTAGCTGTGCATGCTGGAGAAGGTTCGCCGCTTCCTCGGGTACCAGCTGACGATCGCTGAGCTCATCGGGCTCGGATTGATCATCGGCACACCGTATTTAGTGGTAGGAACCATCTGGTCGACGACTCATACCGCGCATCTACAGCACATGCACGGCGCCGACCTGGTGGTGTCGTTCCTCGGCTCGATAGTGTCCTGGCCAGTGCT
>DASQSQ010000139.1:0-3322 GCA_035642315.1 Mycobacterium sp. | reverse complement strand
AATGACGAATTGGGCTTTTGGGCCTTGTCCCGGCACGCCGACGTGCACCAGGGCTTCCGCAATAGCACCACGCTGTCCAACCGCTTCGGCGTCTCATTGGACCCCGCGTCCAGGGGCTCGCATGCGTCGAAGACCATGTCGTTTCTGGCGATGGACGATCCCGCCCATCTGCGGCTGCGCACGCTGGTGTCGAAGGGTTTCACGCCGCGCCGGATCCGTGAGCTCGAACCCAGAGTCACCGAGTTGGCCGTCCAGCACATCGACACCATGCTGGAGAAGGCGGGCTCCGGTGTAACCGTCGACTACGTCGCGGAATTCGCCGGCAAGCTGCCCATGGACGTCATCTCCGAACTGATGGGTGTGCCCGAACCCGACCGCGACCGCATCCGCGCGATGGCCGACGGTGTGATGCACCGCGAAGACGGCGTCAACGACGTGCCGGCCTCGGCGATCGAGGCGTCGCTCAACCTCATCGTCTACTACCAGCAGATGATCGCCGAGCGTCGCAAGAAGTTGACCGATGATCTGACCTCGGCATTGCTGGAAGCCGACATCGACGGTGACCGGCTCACCGACGAGGAAATACTCGGGTTCATGTTCCTGATGGTGATAGCCGGCAACGAGACCACCACCAAACTTCTTGCCAATGCTGCCTTTTGGGGCCACAAGAACCCCGACCAGCTGACCCCGGTCTACCAGGATCTGTCCCGGGTGCCGCTGTGGGTCGAAGAGACCCTGCGCTATGACACGTCCAGCCAGATCCTCGCCCGCACGGTGTCCGGAGAGCTGACCCTCTACGACACCACGATCCCCGAGGGCGACGTGCTGCTACTGCTGCCCGGTTCGGGGCACCGCGACGAGCGGGTCTTCGACGATCCCGACGACTTCGTCATCGGTCGTGACATCGGTTCCAAATTACTGAGTTTCGGCAGCGGCGCACACTTCTGTCTGGGCGCCCACCTGGCCAGGATGGAAGCCCGGGTGGCGCTCACCGAAATGTTCAAGCGAACCCGCGGATATCAGATCGACGAGGCCAACGCCGTCCGCGTCCATTCCAGCAATGTCCGCGGGTTCGCCCATCTACCCATGGCCGTGGAGGTCTCGTAAATGCCACGCTTCGACCCCCTGCCCGAACGTCGGCCGGCGATCGTTGCCGGCGCATCCTCCGGCATCGGAGAAGCCTCCGCCATCGAACTCGCGGCGCACGGCTTCCCCGTCGCCCTGGGCGCCCGCCGGGTCGAGAAGCTCAACGACATCGTCGGCAAGATCAACGCCGAGGGCGGCGAGGCGGTCGGGTTTCACCTGGACGTCACCGACCCTAACTCGGTGAAGTCTTTTGTCGCACAGTCGATAGAGGCGCTCGGCGACATCGAGGTGCTGGTGACAGGAGCGGGCGACACCTACTTCGGCAAGCTCACCGAAATCACCACCGACGAATTCGAATCGCAGCTGCAGATTCACCTCGTCGGCGCCAACCGGCTGGCCGCCGCGGTGTTGCCAGGCATGCTCGAGCGCCAGCGCGGTGACCTGATCTTTGTCGGTTCCGATGTGGCTCTGCGCCAACGTCCGCACATGGGTGCCTACGGCGCGGCCAAAGCGGCGCTGGTGGCGATGGTCACCAATTTTCAGATGGAGCTCGAGGGCACCGGTGTGCGGGCCTCGATCGTGCACCCCGGCCCGACGAAGACGTCGATGGGCTGGAGCCTGCCGGCCGAGAAAATCGCCCCCGCACTTGAGGACTGGGCCAAGTGGGGCCAGGCACGCCACGACTATTTCCTGCGCGCAGCCGATCTGGCACGAGCCATCACGTTCGTCGCCGAAACGCCGCGCGGTGGCTTCATTGCGAACATGGAGCTTCAGCCCGAAGCCCCGTTGGCCGACCACAAAGGTCGCCAGAAGCTCGCACTCGGAGAAGAAGGGATGCCGTCGTCATGACAACCGCAATCGTGCCCCGGGTATCCGGCGGCGAAGCAGAGCACGGTCATCTCGAGGAGTTCCGGACCGATCCGATCGGCCTGATGCAGCGCACCCGCGACGAGTGCGGCGATGTGGGCTGGTTCCAGTTGGCCGGCAAGCACGTCATCCTGCTGTCCGGCGCCGGGGCCAACGAATTCTTCTTCCGTTCTGCCGACGAGGATTTGGACCAGGCAGCGGCGTATCCGTTCATGGCGCCGATCTTCGGCAAGGGTGTGGTGTTCGATGCCAGCCCGGAGCGGCGCAAGGAGATGCTGCACAACTCGGCGCTGCGCGGCGAGCAGATGAAGGGCCACGCGGCCACCATCGAGGCCCAGGTCAACGGGATGATCGCGGACTGGGGCGACGAAGGCGAGATCGAACTGCTCGACTTCTTCTCCGAGTTGACCATCTACACCTCGACCGCCTGCCTGATCGGTGTGAAATTCCGCAACCAGCTCGACTCGCGGTTCGCCGAGTACTACCACGAGCTCGAGCGCGGCACCGACCCGCTGTGCTACGTGGACCCCTATCTTCCGATCGAGAGCTTCCAGCGCCGCGACGAGGCACGGGTGAAACTTGTTGCGCTGGTGCAGGAGATCATGAACCAGCGGATCGCCAACCCGCCCGACGACAAGAGCGACCGCGACATGCTCGACGTGCTGGTGTCGATCAGGGACGAGGAAGGCAATCCCCGGTTTTCCGCCGACGAGGTCACCGGGATGTTCATCTCGCTGATGTTCGCCGGGCACCACACCAGTTCTGGGACTTCGGCGTGGACGTTGATCGAGCTGATCCGGCATCCCGAAGTTTACGCGGAGGTGCTGGCCGAGCTCGAAGAGCTGTACGCCGACGGCCAAGAAGTGAGTTTCCATGCGCTGCGCTCGATTCCGAAGCTGGACAACGTGGTGAAGGAAACTCTGCGGCTGCATCCGCCACTGATCATCCTGATGCGGGTGTCCCAGGGTGACTTCGAAGTCGAGGGATTCCCGATCCGCAACGGGGACTACGTCGCCGCCTCACCGGCGATCTCCAACCGGATTCCGGAGGACTTCCCGGATCCCGACGCCTTCAAGCCGGATCGCTACAACAAGCCGGAGCAGGCCGACATCGTCAACCGATGGACCTGGATTCCTTTCGGCGCGGGACGGCACCGCTGCGTCGGAGCGGCTTTCGCCCAGATGCAGATCAAAGCGATCTTCTCGGTTCTGTTGCGCGAGTACGAGTTCGAGATCGCGCAGCCGGCCGACAGCTACCACAACGACCACTCCAAGATGGTGGTGCAGCTGGCCCGGCCCGCCAAGGTGCGCTACCGCCGTCGCAGCAAGGCCTTATGATGGGTTACCGGGTCGAAGCCGACTTGTACCTG
>DASQSQ010000138.1:0-2297 GCA_035642315.1 Mycobacterium sp. | reverse complement strand
CACGACAGTCGTCTTTCCGCGTGACGGCGACCCGCTGTCGCTGTTGCCGATGGAGATGTTTTGGAGGGACTATCTCGAATGCGGGCGCCGAGGCGACACCATCTGGATTGCGCCCAACAACATCCGAGCATCTCGTGACTCCGCGGCGATCGCTGACACGCTCATCGCACTTGGGCTGTTGAAGGCAACGATCGGCGTCATTGGTCTGGAACCGTATGCGCCGTGGCACCCCGAGGGGGTCGTGCCCTACCAGCAGTGGAGCAACATTCTGAACAGGCTCCCCGACGTGGAGTTCACACCTGTCGCCCAGGCACTGTCACGTCTGATCATGCCGCTGAGCAACGAGGAGATCGCCGTTGTACGCCGCGCGGCGAGCATCGGCGACGCCATGGTGGCAGCCATGGTCGACACCGCCGCTGCCGGCGTCTCGGAAAGCGAGGTCTACGCAGCTGGAATGGCTGCGGGATATGCGCGCGGCACGACTCCCGCCGCCATGCATCTCTATTCGGGCCCTAACCCACTGGCTCGAGCTTTACCGCCATGGAGCTACCGACCGCAGGCGCCCCGCACCCTGCAGGACGGTGACGTCGTATCCGCGGAGGTTTTCTCCAACCTGGGCGGACGCCACACACAGCACCAGGTCACGATTACGATCGGCGAGCCGCACCCGGATCTGCTGCGCGCTGCCGAGGTTGCGCGCGCGACCTACGACGCGGGTCTGCAGGCGCTGCGCCCCGGCCGGACATTCGGCGACGTCGTCGACGCCATGCGCGAGGTGTTGGACGCCGCTGAGGGTTGGGAGTTCGGCCCTTCGCTGCACGCGCTCAACCCAATGATCGTGCTGAGCGGCTTCCCCGCAGACGCTACGAAGCGGATTCCCGGCGCCGATGCCTACCCACCCGAGCCGGCCCACCCCACCATCGGTGCCGACATGGAACTCATGCCTGGCATGACGTTCGCCATGGAACCCAATTACGTCTTCGGCCAGCACCTGGCCTACCTCGGAGGCACCGTGATCGTCGGCGACCCCGACCCGATCGAACTCAACCCGTACACAGCCCAAATCCTGCATGCCGCCGGAAACACCGTACCGACGTAGTCGCCGCGTCTCTACTAACCCACCGGCGATTGAGTGAACTGAGCGCACGACATTACGCAACGAACCTCGAACGGGGTTTGACGCCCTGATGGTCGCGCGCAGTGACCACCGGCGCCCCGTCGTTTCCGGCGCACAATCCCGGATTTCAATCAAGGAGGCAGTGTGACAACCGTTTTCATCACTGGCGGTCATTCTGGCATCGGACTCGCATGCTCTCGACAGCTCGCCGCCCGGGGAGTCAACCTCATCCTCGCAGGTCGCAGCCCGGCGCGAATGCAGTCGATCGCCGACGAACTGCGTGCGATACGCGATATCGACGTGGCCACGGTCGAACTGGACGCCTCGTCCCTCGCCGCGGTGCGCACCGCGGCCGCCACGTGCAGTTCGATGATCGAGCGTCGCGCGATCGAACCGCTGCAAGCCGTGATCTGCAACGCAGGCGGTCGTTTCGACGGGGAGGAGAAATACAGCCCGGAGGGCTACGAGCTGACGTTCGCGACGAACTGCCTCGGCCATTTCCTCCTTGTCGAACTCCTCCTTCCGATGATGTCCCTGGACGGTCGTGTCGTGTTCACCGCGAGCGGCACGCACGACCCCGACACAATGGACGGCAAGATGGTCGGCGCCGCCGTCGAGCCGAACGCCAACACGCTCGCCAACGACGGGAAGAACGGGGCGAAGCCGTTGTCGGCAGGCAAGCGATACTCGACATCGAAACTCTGCACCGTCATGTACGCCTACGAACTCGCGCGCCGCCTCGACCGTGCCGGCAGCGCGATCGCATCCATCGCCTACGACCCCGGCTCGGTGCCCGAGACAGGCTTCCTGCGCGACATGCCAAAAGTGGTGCAATGGCTGTCGAGGACCTCGCTGATGAATTGGGTGTCCAAGCGCATCGGCGTCACGACGTCGACACTCGCGTTTTCCGGCGCCTCGCTGGCGGACCTCGCCGTCGACCCACAGTACGTGTCGGGAACTGGAGGGTACTTCCAAGCACAGGAAGGGAAACTCTCGAAGGTGCGGTCCTCGAAGGCTTCCTACGACGAGCAGCGCGCGCTGGCGTTGTGGAACGACTCCAAGCGGCTCGTCGGTCTCCTCCCGGACGAGGAACCTGCCCAACTGCGATAGCGAACGCTGCGCAATCGGAGTCGCTCACCAACGTTGCTGAGGCTTGCCAGGATTACTCTGTGACGTCACC
>DASQSQ010000137.1:0-11079 GCA_035642315.1 Mycobacterium sp. | reverse complement strand
TCCCCCGGCTTCGCCGAACGAGGCGGGGCGCTCGTCTTCCTGCAGGTTATGGCGTTGATCTAGCATTTATCCGTGCCAACGATGCGGATCCGTCAGGCGGCTGAGCTGCTGGGGGTCAGCGACGACACCGTCCGGCGCTGGATCGACAACGGGACTTTGTCGGCCAGCCAGGACTCCGCCGGTCGCAAGGTGATCGCCGGAAAGGTCTTGGCGGAGTTCTGGCGGAACAACGCCCGACCATTGCCGCCGAACCCGCTCGGCACAGGCAGCTCGGCGCGCAATCGCTTCGTCGGCCTTGTCACCAACGTGCTCAGCGACAAGGTCATGACACAGGTCGAGATGCAATGCGGCCCGCACACCGTCGTCTCGCTGATGAGCACCGAGGCCGCACGCGAACTGAAACTCGAGCCCGGCAGTCTTGCCGTGGCAATCGTCAAGGCCACCACCGTGATCGTCGAAACCCCCAAAGCGTTTGCGGATTGACGCATTTGGGTATGTCAACGCCGTGGTGGCGGTCATCGAAAGATGGAAGCGCAGTCGGCTGTATGAATGGCTTCGGCTGAAGGGTTATGTCGCCTTCAATTTGCCCCGAACGGTAACCGTGTTGGGCGCAACGCTGCTCACCGGAATCGCCGCAGCCCATGTGTACGTATTGACCAGCCAGCCGGCGTTGCCGATGTACTTCTTCGTCTACACCGCCATCCTGGGAGCCTGCTGTCTGTTAACTGCTGCGTGCCTGTGGCTGGGCCGCAATCCCCGTGTGCCGCAACTAGGATGGTTTCTTGGTGATCTGGTTTCGATTGCCTTCCTGGGGGTGTACCTCGCCAGTCGTGTGGTGACCCTGCCAGGAATGGTGCCGGTGACGGGCCGGTGGGATTTCGCACCCGGGACGTTGGCGGGCGCGTTCGCGCTGGGCTTTATCGCGGTCCATATGTCGGTGTTGCTGGGCATCAATGTGGCTTATCCGCAACGGCAGCCATGGTTCGACTGACGGGAATTCGGCGATGACAACAACGTTCGATTATCCGGTGTGGCTGCGAGTCGACCATTGGCTCAATGTGCTGTTCGTGACGTTGATCATTCGCAGCGGGATCGAGATCCTCGCCACCCATCCGAAGTTGTACTGGAACGACGACAGCAGGCCCGGAAGTGAGTGGGCGCGCTTCACCCGCAAGGTCATGCCGAAGAACAAGCTGTACGACACCCTTGACGAGGAGGAGGACTACAGCCCGTTCATCTCGTTGCCGGGCCACGCGCAGTTGGGCATCGGCCGGCACTGGCACTTCGTCGCGGTGATCGGCTGGATTCTGGTCGGATTGTCCTACTACATCTTGCTTTTCACGACCGGACAATGGCATCGCTACTGGCCCGCCTCGTGGTCGATCTTCCCGGAGGCCTGGAACGACGTCGTCACGTATATGACGTTCAACCTGCCGCCGTTGCTGCCGGGTGAACCGCTGGACGCCATGCAGAAGCTGGCCTATGCAAGCGTTGTCTTCGTGCTGGCGCCGTTCCAAATCCTCACGGGTGCAGCCCAATCCCCGGCGGTCGAGGCCAGGTTCCCGTGGTATGTCCGGATGTTCGGAGGACGGCAATGCGCGCGCAGTCTGCATTTCATCGGGCTCGTCAGCTTTGTGGGCTTCATCGTCATCCATCTCTCGATGGTGTTCTTCTGGGGCTGGGGTCACCTCACCGCCGCGATGATATTCGGCTCGATTCGCAACACCTACTGGGCAACCGCCTTGTCGCTGCTGATCATCGCGGCGATCGTCGCAGTCCACGTCGCGGCGACGCTGTGGAGCCTGCGCAACCCTCGGTCAGTGCAGCGGGTGCTCGACGCAGTGGTGGCAGTGGTTCGGCGGCCGCTGTTGCGGCCGTTGAACTCCCGGCAGCACTATCCGGAGCGAAAGCTGACCACGCAGCACCGGGTCAACGGGAAGCCCCCGTGTTCGGCCGAGTACAAGGTCATGGCCGTGCACAATTTCGCCGACTGGCGGTTGCGAGTCGGCGGGTTGGTGGAAAACCCGGTGACGCTGGATTTGGCGCGGCTCCGCGCGCTGGGCGAACCGGAGATGCAGCGGGTCATGCACAACTGCGTGCAGGGTTGGACGAGCATCGGTCAATGGAGCGGCCTGCACCTCAGCGCGCTTGTCGAACTGGTGCGGCCGCTACCGGAGGCGAAATACATCTGCTCGATGACCATGCAGGACAACGACCGCGACGAGCCGAGTTCGCATGGTGGCGGCCAGTTTTACGAGGTGATGGACCTCGAACTCGCATACAAGCCGCAGACCATCCTGGCCTATGAGATGAACGGCAAGCCATTGCCGATCAAACACGGCGCACCGCTGCGGCTGCGGGTGGAGACCCAAGTCGGATTCAAGATGGCCAAGTGGATCAACCAGATTGAGTTCATCAACGACTACTCCGGCATCGGCAAGGGCGCGGGCGGTTGGCGTGAGGACAACGTCTACTACGCCAAGGACGTGGAGATCTAACGTGCGCGCCGGCGACGATGCAGAGCGAAGCGATGAGGAGGAGCGGCGCTTGGTCCGCGCCGGCGACGATGCAGAGCGAAGCGATGAGGAGGAGCGGCGCTTGGTCACCGACAACCTCGTGCGCCCCGAACTGATCAGCCTGGTCCCCGCCGATCGGGACCGCGTTCGAGGCCTGCTCACCGCAAAAGGCGGGCACTGCGAAAGCTGCGGCGGAACCGATTTCGAGGTCGGCCACGCCCTATACCTCGGTTTCCTCTTTCTCGACGAGGACGACGACGCCTACATGGTCGCGCTGACGTGCCGCAACCCGGAGTGCGCACAGCCGCACACTGCAATCAGATTGCGTGAGAACGACTTTCTCAGCGGCGACGGAACAGCAGTCCGCGCCGCGACGTGGCTGGCCTCGGCTCCGTCTCGCTGAAAACCGGCTGAGTGAGGCCAATTCGGTCTATGAGGTCGGAGAGCCCACGCAGCTCGTCGCATAACGCTTTAAACCGGTGTTCATCGGCGTCGTCGAGCAGACCGCGCGAGCTGTAATGCACCAGCCGCGGCATCCGCCCGGCGAGCGCAGTGCCCCATCTGATGCTGAAGTCGTACTTCTCGCTGTCGGTCACTTCGTCTTGTCGGCCAAGCTGTTTGAGCGCCTGTATCTGCTCGGTCAGCCACTCGACATCGTCGTCGATGGTGATCGGTGCGGGATTTTCTTCCATGTCTGTCCGCTCAGAGGTGCGTCTTGGCGACGCTGACCACCAACGGTGTCCCTTTGAAAGTGAGATACACCCGGTGTGGCCCGAGCGCCATGCCCGAGAGCGGTGCCGACCGCTGCGATTCAGGAAGAGCCGCACGGTAATTGGTGATCCGCAGCACCGGGATCTTGTCCTGCTCGAAGCGCATGAAGCTGTTCGTCTCCAGCACCGCCACCTCCTGATCGGTGGCCACGTAGATGCGGGTGTCGTCGGTACCGATCCGCCGGATTGGCGACGGCAGCCGAGTCGCGGCCCGCACCTTCAAGCCCTCCCTGGTGCGCTTCAAGTCGACCACGTAGAGCGTGTCGTCGTCGCGGCGGGCCACGTAGCTGCGGGTCACCGCGGTGCCGTCACCTGCCGAGGACGCGACATCCATGGCCATCGATCCGAGTTCCTTGGGCGGCGACGAGGGTCCTTGGTAGTAGCGGATCCCCGAGGACCCGTAGACGTGGTATTCGATGTCGCGCCCACGGTTGGCGCCGTCGATCGTGTCCGAGCGATCACCAGTGATCTTGGCAGTCGGCAGTTTCCGGAAGCCGTATTCGTCGACCGGGGTCACCGAGGATCCGTCCGCCGACAACACAAGCAACACCCGCATTCCGCTGTCTTCGGAGAGGTAGGCAGGATTGGGCCCGGCGTCGAACTCATCGACTTGTCGCAGAGTGGCGAGGTCGAATACCGCGACCTTGCCGCGTTGCGGCTCAGGCACAAAGACGTGCCGATCGTCTTTTCGGCTGATCTGCAGATTGCGGCCCACCGCCATCGGCAGCGACAGCCGCGTGATGGCGGGGCCGGAGCGGGGCAGGTCGATGACTTCGGCTACTCGATGGTCGTCGGTGAGCCCGACGAGCGCGTCACTGCGGTATGACCACACCGGATCATGTAGCGCCGCACCGGTTGTCGTCACAGTGATCTCGGGGGATTTCTCCAGCGCACTCCCAGGCGCCACACAACCGGCAGCCGCAATAACACTGACAGCCACCGGAACCCACCGGCCCACCACGGCTCCCGCCATTCTCCTGACCCTGAAACCACCCTACGCTGTGGGGATGGGTACCAAGGCCGCGAAAAAAGTTGACTTCGAACGCCTGGCGGACGCATTGGGCGGCTACCGGTTTGCTTACCTCGTCACCGTCGACGACGACTACCGGGTGCACACCGTGACGGTCGAGCCCGAGCTGCGCGAGCGCGTCATGGACGTCGGGCTGATCGGCGGCCGAACCCGTCGGAACGTCGAAAGCCGCAGCGCCGTCACACTGTTATGGCCACCAAGCGAGCCGGGCGGTTATTCGCTGATAGTCGATGGCACCGGCGAAATAGCCGAAGTGGCCGACTCCGACGACGACACCGCGGCGCTTCGGGTGGTTCCGACCCGGGCGCTGCTGCATCGCAACGCCGACCCGACGACTTCCGGGTCCGCAACAGGCTGCCTCCACGACTGTGTGGTGTTCGCCACGCAATAAGGCGAAGTGTGGGCCACAACATGCCAGTGACCTGCGATTTCACAACCTCACCGCGACCTCCTGCGCGGTGATAGGTCGAGTTGATGCCGGCGTAACCGCGTTTACGGATGCTGAAACATGCCCGCGCCACCATGGAATTCGATCGCGGCGGGCCCAGTGCTCTTGCGCGGTAGAGGGACAGGACGGTGCATGGAGACGGTCGCCACGGTGTGCGGTTACTGCGGCGTCGGCTGCGGTATGGAACTGCACGTGGCCGACGGCGCCGTGACAAAGGCGACTGGGCGTCCGGATCACCCCGCTAACCGGGGCAGACTCTGCACCAAAGGCAACACCACCGCCGACATGCTGCGCGCCGGCGGCCGCCTGACGACGGCTCTGGTCCGTCGGGAGCGGGGCGCTGATGCCGCGCCGACCGGCGTGGACACCGCGATCGAGCTGGTGGCCGCCCGGCTGTCGGCGATCCGCGATGAGCACGGACCCGACGCGATCGCCCTGTACGTGTCGGGGCAGATGTCCATCGAGGCGCAGTACCTGGCCAACAAACTCGCCAAGGGCTACCTGCGGACGCAGTGGATCGAGTCCAACTCACGGCTCTGCATGGCCAGCGCCGGCACCGGCTACAAGCAATCGCTCGGAGCGGACGGGCCACCCGGCAGCTACGACGACCTGGACACCGCGGACCTGTTCCTGGTTCTCGGCGCGAATATGGCCGACTGCCATCCGATCCTCTACCTGCGCATGATGGACCGCGTCCGCGACGGCGCGAAGCTCGTGGTCGTCGATCCCCGTCGCACCGCCACCGCGGCCAAAGCGGATATCTACCTGCCGGTGCGCCCGGGCACCGACCTGGCCCTGCTGAACGGGCTGCTGTGGCTGGTGCGCGACGCGGGTGGTGTGGACACGGAATTCGTGGCCGGCTTCACCGAGGGCTGGGAGCCGCTGGATGCCGTGCTCGACGAGTACCCGGCCGAGATGGTCGCCGACATCACCGGCCTCGACGAGGCGGACCTGCGCGCCGTCGCGGAGCTGATCTGCGGCACGAAGAACTGGGTGAGCCTGTGGACGATGGGCCTCAACCAGTCCACGCACGGCACCTGGAACACCAACGCGCTGTGCAATCTGCACCTCGCGACCGGCGCGATCTGCCGCCCGGGTGCGGGCCCGTTCTCGTTGACCGGCCAGCCGAACGCGATGGGCGGCCGGGAAGTGGGATACATGGGACCGGGCTTACCCGGGCAGCGGTCGGCCCTGGATCCGGCCGACCGCGCGTTCGTCGAGGACCGCTGGGGGCTGAAGCCCGGCACCATCCGCGCCGAGGCAGGCACCGGCACCATCGACATGTACCGTCGGATGGCCGACGGCGAGATTCGGGCAGCGTGGATCATCTGCACCAATCCCGTTGCCTCGGTGTCGAATCGGGCCTCGGTGATCGCGGGTCTGCAACGCGCCGAGCTGGTGGTGGTGCAGGACGCATTCACCGGCGTCGAAACCGCCGAGTACGCCGACGTGGTGCTGCCCGCCGCGCTGTGGGCGGAGACCGACGGGGTCATGGTCAACAGCGAACGCACGCTCACTCATTGCGGCGCTGCGATTGCGCCGCCCGGCGAGTCCATGCCGGACTGGCAACTGATCTGCCGAGTCGCCACCGCCATGGGCTATCCCGGTTTCGAGTTCGACTCTGCCGCAGATGTTTTCGCCGAGCTGGCCGGCTTCCACAATCCGCGCACCGGCTGGGACCTGCGCGGTGTTGACTACCAGCGGCTGCGCCGTGCGCCGGTGCAGTGGCCCGCGGCGCCCGGCTGCGCCGACCGCAACCCGATCCGCTACCGCAACGACGGGATCAGCCAGGATCTGCACACGGCCGACGACGGCACCGTGCCCGCGCTGGCCTTCCCGACGCCGAGCCGTCGCGCCCGGTTCCTGCCGCGGCCATACCTTCCCGCAGCGGAGCTGCCCGACGACGAGTTCCCTCTTGTGTTCACCACCGGCAGGCTCGCGCACCAGTGGCACACCATGACCAAGACCGGAAAAGTGGCCAAGCTCAACAAGCTCAATCCCGAACCGTTTTTGCAGCTGCACCCCGAAGATGCCGACCGGCTGGGCGTGCGCGACGGCGACAAGGTTGAAATCCGTTCCCGCCGTGGCCGGGCCGTGCTCCCGGCAGCGATCGACGACGCTGTGCGGCCGGGCGTCTGCTTCGCCCCGATGCACTGGGCCGACGCGTTCGCACCGGACGTGGCGGTCAACGCCGTAACCAACGATGCAGTCGACGCAGAGTCGCTGCAGCCCGAATTCAAGGTGTGCGCCGTGGCCCTCACCGCCGTCGAAACCGATTCCGCGCCGGCACACCCGACGCCGGAGATTGCTTCGGCACCGATCGAGGCGCTGGCCGCGGCCCTGGGCCCGCTGCCGTCGCCCGCGAGGCTCAACGCCGACGAGCAGCTGTACCTGTCCGGGTTCCTGGCCGGGGTCCGCGCGAATCCACCCGCGGGCGAAGTGCCGACACTGCCGACGGCGACTCCGCTCGCCCCGGCAAACCGGGCGTGGGTCGACGGCGTGCTGGCCGGGGTCTTTTCTCGCACAGCGGGATCGACGTCCCTCCCCGAGTCGCTCCCCCGCGGCCCGATGGCGACAGTCGTGTGGGCTTCGCAGACCGGAACGGCCGAGGAGTTCGCGAATACCTGCGTCGGGCGGCTGTCCGACGCAGGCGTCGTCACGCGCCTTCGCGGAGCCGACGAGGTATCACTGTCCGACCTGGCCGGGACGGTGCTGTTCGTGGTGGCCACCACCGGTGACGGCGAGCCTCCCGACAACGGCATCGCGCTGTGGAATGCGCTGGCGGCCGCCGAACCGGGCGACATGGACTCGCTCGACTTCTCGGTGCTGGGATTCGGTGACTCCTCGTACGCCAATTTCTGCGGTTTCGCACGCCGGCTCGACGCCCGGCTGGGGCATCTAGGCGCGCACCGGATTGTCGACCGGGCATCGTGCGAGCCGGACTTCGAAGCGACCGCGCAGGCGTGGACCGACCGCGCCATCGCGGCATTGACCGAGCAGGCGCCCGACACGCGAGCGCCGGAACCTGTTGTCATATCAACGTATTCGCGAACCAATCCGCTGCGCACCACCGTCGCCAGCAACGTCGCACTTTGCGGCGCGGGGTCGGACAAAGACGTGCGCAACATCGGCATCCATCTGCCCCAGGACACCCTTGAGTACGGGCCGGGCGACGCACTCGGCGTGTGGCCGCACAATCGCCCCGACGTGGTGGTCGAGTTCCTGGAGCGCACCGGCCTGGACGGCACTGTGGAAATCACGGTTGGCGGCCAGACGATGACGTTGGCCGAATCCTTGTGCACGCGGCTGGATATCACCCGGATCACGCCCGATTTGATCCGTTTCGTGCACGAGCGTCGGCCGTCTGACGAACTGGCGGCGGTGATCGACGACCCCGCGAACTTCGCCGATTGGACCGGGGGGCGCCAAGCCCTCGACCTATTGGCGAGCCACCCGGCCGAGGCGGATTTGGACGAGTGGCTGGCGGTGCTGCGGCCATTGGCGCCACGCCTTTACTCGATTTCGTCGAGTCCGCTGGAGGATCCAACCCAAGTGCACGTAACCACCTCGGTCGTCCGCTTCGAGTCGACGGCCGCCGCAACCGACGGCGCCGTGCGGCACGGCGTCTGCTCGGGGTACCTGGCCAACCTGGCGGTCGGTGCCGAGGTGGATGTATTCATTCAGCGCACCAAGCACTTTCGACCGCCGCAAGACCCGGACACGCCGGTGATCATGGTGGGACCGGGAACCGGGATCGCGCCGTTCCGCGGATTCCTGCACGATCGCGCCGCGCGCGGGCATGCCGGCGCCAACTGGCTGTTCTTCGGCGAGCGGCACGAGGCGTCCGAGTTTTACTACCGCGACGAACTGGACGCTTTTCAACGCTCCGGTGTGCTTACCCGGCTGGACACCGCGTTCTCCCGCGACGGCGCAAACAAGCTGTATGTGCAGGACCGGATGCGGGAAAGCGCCGCCGAACTGTGGAAGTGGATCGCCGACGGCGCACACCTCTACGTCTGTGGTGATGCCTCCCGGATGGCGCGGGATGTCGACGATGCGCTGCGCGGAATCGTCGCCGAGCACGGTGGCCGAAGCCCGAAGAGCGCGGTCACGTATCTGCGAGCGATGTCGGCCGAAGGGCGGTACGCGCGTGACGTCTATTGAGAGGAGCGAACGAGTGCGGACACGCACGGTGGTGGTGATCGGTCACAGCATGGTCGGGCACCGGTTTGTGGAGGCGCTGCGGGCGCGGGACATCGAGGGCGCCTGGCGGATTGTCGTGCTGGGCGAGGAAACCGACGCCGCCTACGACCGCGTCGGCCTGTCGTCATACGTGGGCGCCTGGGACCGCGCTCTGCTCGCTCTCACCGGTAACGACTATGCCGGCGACCCGCTGGTCGACCTGCGTCTCGGCCACGCGGTCACGGGGATCGACCGCGACGCCAAGCGGGTCGGCATCGCCGACGGCTCGACGGTGGACTATGACGCCCTGGTGCTGGCCACCGGCTCCTACCCGTTCGTCCCACCGGTGCCGGGCAAGGACTCCGACGGCTGCCACGTCTATCGCACGCTGGACGACCTCGATGCGATCCGCGTGGACGCGGAGGCCGCGCTGGCTCACGACCCCAAGGCTGTCGGCATTGTGGTCGGCGGCGGACTGCTCGGCCTGGAGGCCGCTAACGCGTTGCGGCTGATGGGAATTCGGCCACACGTCGTCGAGTTCGCGCCGCGTTTGATGCCGCTGCAGGTCGACGAGGCCGGCGGCGAGCACCTGATGCGCTTGGTCTGCGCGCTGGACATCGACGTCACCGTGGGCGCCGGGACGTCGGCGATCGAGCGGGTCGACAGCGCCGACGGGGCCAACCGGCTGCGCGTGACTCTCAGCAACGACGAGGTGATCGACGCGGCGTTGCTGGTGTTCTCGGCCGGCGTCCGCCCGCGCGACGAGCTGGCCCGGGCGGCTGGCCTGGACATCGGTGAACGCGGCGGCGTGATTTGCGACTTATCCTGTACTACAAGCGATCCCGCTATCTACGCGATCGGCGAGGTCGCCGCGATCGGGGGCCGCTGCTACGGTCTGGTCGCACCCGGCTACACGACCGCCGAAGTGGTGGCCGACCGGCTGCTGGGCGGCGACGCCGATTTCCCCGGCGCCGACCTGTCGACCAAGCTCAAGCTGCTCGGCGTCGACGTCGCCAGCTTCGGCGACGCGCTGGCGACCACCCCGGGCGCGCTGGAAGTCGTTGTCTCCGATCCGATTGGCGGCACCTACTCCAAGCTGGTGCTGTCCGACGACGTCCAAACCCTGCTCGGCGGCATCCTGATCGGCGACGCATCCAGCTATGGTGTGCTGCGGCCGCTGGTCGGCTCCGAGCTGCCCGGCGACCCGGTCAGCCTGATCGCGCCCGCCGGATCCGGCGGCGGGTCGGCGATCGGTGTGGCCGCACTTCCTGCCGATGCGCAGATCTGCTCCTGCAACGACGTCACCAAGGGCGCGTTGTGTGCGGCGATCGCCGACGGTGCGTGCACCGTCGCCGATCTCAAGGGCTGCACCAAAGCCGGCACATCGTGCGGCTCCTGCGTGCCGCTGCTGTCACAGCTGCTGGCCGCCGAGGGTGTCGAGGTCTCAAAGGCGTTGTGCGAGCACTTTTCCCAGTCGCGGGCCGAGCTGTTCGAAATCGTCCAGGCCAGTGCGATCCGTACGTTCTCCGGTCTGATCGAGCGATACGGCACCGGCACCGGCTGCGACATCTGCAAGCCGGTGGTCGCCTCGATCCTCGCCTCGACCAGCTCCGAGCACATCCTCGACGGCGAGCAGGCGTCGTTGCAGGACACCAACGATCACTTCCTGGCCAACCTGCAGCGCAACGGCACCTACTCGGTGGTGCCGCGGGTGCCCGGCGGCGACATCACCCCCGAGCAGCTGATCCTGATCGGCGAGATCGCCCGTGACTTCGGCTTGTACACCAAGATCACCGGCGGGCAGCGCATCGACATGTTCGGTGCCACCGTCGATCAGTTGCCGCAGATCTGGGCCAGATTGGTCGAGGGCGGCATGGAGTCCGGTCACGCTTACGGCAAGGCGCTGCGCACCGTGAAGAGCTGTGTGGGCACCGACTGGTGTCGCTACGGCCAGCAGGATTCGGTGCAGATGGCCATCGATCTGGAGCTGCGGTACCGCGGCCTGCGGTCGCCGCACAAGCTCAAAATGGGCGTCTCGGGCTGCGCCCGCGAATGCGCGGAGGCCCGCGGCAAGGACGTCGGCGTGATCGCCACCGAGTCCGGCTGGAACCTGTACGTGGGCGGCAACGGCGG
>DASQSQ010000136.1:0-3001 GCA_035642315.1 Mycobacterium sp. | reverse complement strand
ATGGCAACGCTTCTGGGCCTGCCCGGTCAGTTGGCGTATGCAACCGCCAACGCGTGGCTCGATGCCTTGATGACGTGGCGACGCGCATCGGGCCTGCCCGCGACCGCGATCAACTGGGGCCAGTGGTCGGACGTCGGAATGAGTCATGCACTGACCTATAGCGTTCTCGACCCGATCACTCCCGACGAAGGCATCGAGGCGCTGGAGTCGTTAGTGGGCGGGCCGCTGGCTCGAGTCGGCGTCGGACGATTGCGCCTCGACCGCGCCATCGCGGCAACCCCGGAGTTGCGCGAGCTCAACTACTTCGAAAAAATCGTGGCGGAGTTCGACGTTTCGACGCATCCGCACCGACCCGACGTCGCGGAAACGGATCAGGCGGAAGTTTCGGTTCCGGACTGGTCGCAGTTGTCGGCCGAGGACCGGTTCAGCGAACTCGAGACCAGGCTGCGAACCATTTTGGGCCGCGAGCTGCGAATGTCGGCATCAGCGATCGACGTGGATCAGCCATTCCCCGAGCTGGGACTGGACTCGATGATGGCAATGACGGTTCTGCGACAGGCGCAGAAGCTGGTGGGTATTGACCTGTCGGCGAACATGTTGTTCAACCACCCGACAATCGCGTCGTTGGCGAGGTACGTGGCGGACCTGCTTGCACCGCAGGAGGTGCCGCAGGAAGAAGCCCCCGACCTGATCGACGCGGGGGGCGGCGTGTTGGATGAGTTGTTCGATCAGGTGGAGTCGGCTTCGGCGGGCAGTGAGAGCGGTATTTTTTAATGGGAACGATTTTCGACAGAGTTTCCGCGATGCCCGCCGACAAGCGGGACGCGCTGACGCAGCAGTTCGACAAGGCGTCGCGGATCGCCGCCGCCGAGCCGATTGCGGTCGTGGGGATCGGCTGCCGTTTCCCCGGCGGCGCGGACGGCCCTGAGGGCTATTGGAACTTCCTGGCGAACGGTGGTGACGGGATCAGTGAGATCCCGCCAGACCGCTGGAACGCCGACGAGTACTACGACCCGGATCAGTTCGCTCCCGGCCGGATGTCGTCCAAGTGGGGCGGTTTCCTGTCCGACGTCTCCGGCTTCGACGCCGACTACTTCGGTATCTCGCCGCGCGAAGCCGAGGCGATGGACCCCCAGCAGCGGTTGATGCTGGAGGTTGCCTACGAAGCGCTCGAGCACGCCGGCATCGCGACCGAGGATCTGTCCGGTGTGCGCGCCGCCGTGCTGATGGGCGTGTATTACGGTGAATACCAGACGATTTCGGCGGCAAACCCGGACGCCATCGACGCCTACTCCGCGACCGGCAACGCCCACGCCGTCGCCGTCGGGCGCATCGCGTACCTGCTGGGGCTGCGCGGTCCGGCAGTCGCGATCGACTCCGCATGCTCCTCGTCGCTGGTGACGATCCACCTGGCCTGCCAGAGCCTGCGGCTGCGGGAGAGCGACCTGGCTCTGGCCGGCGGCGTCAGCCTGATCCTGCGCCCGGAAACCCAGATCGCGATGGCCAAATGGGGAATGCTGTCCCCGCACGGCCGGTGCTATTCCTTCGACTCCCGGGCCGACGGGTTCGTCCGCGGCGAAGGCTGCGGTGTTGTCGTGCTCAAGCGGCTCACCGACGCCGTGCGCGACGGGGACCGGGTATTGGCCGTCGTCCGCGGTTCCGCGGTCAACCAGGACGGTCGGTCCAACGGTCTGACCGCGCCAAACACCATCGCGCAACAAGACGTCATCACCCGCGCGCTGCGCAGCGCCGACGTGACCGCCGGCTCGGTGAACTACATCGAGGCACACGGCACCGGCACCGGGCTGGGTGACCCGATCGAATTCGAAGCGTTAGCCGACCAGTACGGCCGCGGCGAGAGCCAATGCGCCCTGGGTGCGGTGAAGTCCAACTTCGGCCACCTCGAGGCCGCGGCCGGCATCGCCGGCTTCATCAAGGCCGCGCTGTCGGTGCAGCGCTCACAGATTCCGCCCAATCTCAACTTCGTGCAATGGAATCCGGCGATCGACCACAAGTCCACCCGGCTGTTCGTCCCCACTGAGCTCAGGCCGTGGCCGGCTGAGGAAGGTCCGCGCCGGGCCGCTATCTCGTCATTCGGTATCGGCGGAACCAACGCGCACGTCGTTATCGAGCAGGGGTCGGATCCGGCGCCGGTGTCGGATCCCGTCACCGCACCGGTGACGACGTTGACGGTATCCGGTAAGACCGAGCAGCGGATCGCGTCCTGGGCGACGGCACTGGCCGATTGGATGGCCGGCCAAGGTGCCGACGTGCCGCTGACCGACATCGCGCACACCGTCAACCTCTACCGCAGCCGCCACAACAAAATCGCCACCGTCTCCGCGCGCGACCGCAGCGAGGCCGTGGCCGGGCTGCGGGCGCTGGCCGCTGGGCAGCCGACGCCGGGCGTTGTTGCCCCACACGAGGTTCCGCGCGGTACGGGCACAGTGTTCTTGTACTCCGGTCAGGGTTCGCAGTGGGCGGGCATGGGCCGGCAGTTGCTGGCCGATGAGCCGGCGTTTGCTGCGGCGGTGGCCGAGTTGGAGCCGGATTTTGTTGCGCAGGTGGGCTTTTCGCTACGTGATGTGCTGCTCGCGGGGGAGCCCGTCGTCGGGATCGACCGCATCCAGCCGGTGTTGGTCGGCATGCAGTTGGCGTTGACGGCGTTGTGGCGTTCTTACGGTGTCGAGCCGGATGCGGTGATCGGGCATTCGATGGGTGAGGTGACCGCGGCGGTGGTGTCGGGTGCGTTGAGCCCGGCTGACGGCCTGAAAGTGATTGCTACCCGGTCGAAGTTGATGTCACGGCTCTCCGGCCAGGGCGCCATGGCGCTGCTGGAGTTGGGCGCTCAAGAAGCCGAGAAGCTGGTCGGGGAGTACCCCGATATCACGGTCGCGGTGTATGCCGCGCCGCAGCAGACGGTGATCGCCGGCCCGCCCGACCAGGTCGACGCGGCGATCGCAGTCGTCGACCGGCAGGGCAAGTTGGCGCGGCGCGTCGA
>DASQSQ010000135.1:0-2648 GCA_035642315.1 Mycobacterium sp. | reverse complement strand
GGCGCCGGGCTGGTCCAGCCCGCACCTGCCAATGTCGCGGGCGCGGGGCTGGTTGCCGGAACGCTTCCCGCGGCCCAACTGGGCGGCACCGACATCCCACCCAAGGAGGACGCCCGGCCCACGCCCGCGAGGGCCGGCGCTCCGCCGACACCGGCTGACCCCGCCGACCCGGTCGCACCCGCATGAGGGAGCCCCACGCCCGCGCCGTCGGTCAGGCCGCTGGCGGCGGACCAGCCAGGCTGCCAGCTCACCGCGCCGGGAAGGAATTGGCCCTGGCCCAGCGCAATGAAGTCGGACGCGGCGGCTCCGACGTTCTGCGCCCAGTTGAACGGGGTGGCGATGGTGGCGCCCGTCGAGGACGACGCTTGCGCGGGTTGCACGGCCGCGCCGGAGAGTGGACCGAGCAGGCTGGACAACGACGTCGAACCAGTCGCGGTCTGGTTTGCCGCTTCGGTTTCCCCGTAGGAACCCGCGCTGGTTCCCAGGGTGTGCACCAGCATCTGGTGGATCGCCGCCGCCTGGGCGCTGACTTGCTGGTACCAGGTGCCGTAGGCGCTGAATTGTCCGGCCTGCAGCGCTGATACCGGGTCCGCGGCTGCCGGAACGACGCCGGTGGTGGGGCCCGCGGCGGCCCCATTCTGGGCAGCCATTAACGTGCCGAGGATTTGTAGTGCGCTGGCCGCAGCTGTCAATGCTTCCGGCTGTGTGGTCACGAAAGACATGGAATTTTCTCCTAACAAAACGGGCCGACTAACTAGGGTTCGGCGGCGGTGATCGGGTTCTTTAATTGAGCGCCCGCTCTGACGCCGATTTCTCAAAATTTGCCGGAATAGTTCCGGCAACCTGGATTTAATGCGCGCAGCAATTTTGGGCGCGGATGTCACACCCCGGGGAGGGCGAAACACGAAAACAATGCGGTGCGATCAACCGCCGGTTGTAACTCCAGCGACACCGGCACCTCGAGGCGATTCAAGCGCTGTGCCCTTGGTCTCGGGAAGTAGGTAGGTGCACACCAAGCTGGCCAGAGCCAGGATGGCCAGCATGGGACCGATCGCCCAGCCGCCGTAGGTTGCCTGCAGCGTTCCGGCGATCAACGGCGGTAACGCGCCGCCAAGAACGCCGGCAAGGTTCACCGCCAGCGCTGTTCCGCTGTAGCGATAGCGGGTCGCGAATAGTTCGGGAATGAACGCGCCGGTCGGCCCGGAACCTATACCGTTGATCGCGGACATGCCGACGATGGCGACCGCGTACAAAGCGGGCTTGCCGGTGTCCATCAACGGAATCACCGCAAAAGCCCACGGCACGCATCCCGCCCAGCCAAACAACATCATCCGGCGACGCCCGACTCGATCGCACAGACTGGCCGAGAGGACGACGGACGCGATGCTGGTCAATCCGCCCAGCGCGCCGACGGCCCAGATGAAGCCGCGGGTATAACCCAAGTGCGAGTGGGCATACACGGTGAGATAGGTATTGCCCATGTAGGCGAAGCCGAAGCCGCCCAGAATGCTGCCCGCGGCCAGGAGGATCTCCCGGCGCTGCAAGCGCAGCAACTCGGCGATCGGCGCGGTGGGGACCAGGTTTCGGGCCTTCTCCTCGGCGAAGACCGGAGTCTCGTCAATCCGCAGGCGCACATACAGGGCGATACCGATCAGCGCGGCGCTGATCAGAAACGGTATGCGCCATCCCCATTCCATGAAGGCGGGGCTGTTCTCCCCGATGCTGAAGTTCACGCCCAGAAACGTCAAGCTGGAAAGCACCCCCGCGGTGCCGCCGCCGAGCAGGGTGAACATGCCGAACCAGCCGCGTCTGCCCTCGGGCGCGTGCTCGGCGCTCAGCAATGCCGAGCCGGCCCATTCGCCGCCCACGGCGAATCCTTGCAGCAGCCGCAACGCGATGAGGATCATCGGGGCCGCGGTTCCGATGGCCGCCGTGCTGGGAACCACGCCGACGGACACGGTGGCGACGGCCATGAACAACAGCGTGACGATCAGGGTCTTTTTCCGGCCCAGCCGATCCCCGAAGTAGCCGAAGGTGGCCGCGCCGATCGGCCGGGATACAAACGCGCTGGCAAACGTGCCGAGCGACGCGATGGTGGCCGACGTGGGGCTGAGGTGCGGAAAGAACACGGTGGGGAATACCAGCGCTGCGGCGGTGCCGTAGATCAGGAAGTCGTAGAACTCGATCGCCGAGCCGACCAGACACGCAGCGGCAATCCGTCGCATCGGTGTGACGCTGCGGCTCTGCACGGTTATGACGGTACTGAAATCGACGCTGGTGTCACCCTCGCCGCGCTAGCTTTCGCGGGTCAGGAGTTCTTTCTTCAGCACCTTGCCCATGGCGTTGCGCGGCAGGGAATCCACGATGCGCACTTCACGCGGCCGTTTGTGCACCGAAAGCTGTTGGGCGACATAGTCGATCAACTCCCGCGGCGCTGCGTCACCGACCACGAACGCGACGATGCGCTGGCCCAGGTCTTCGTCGGGCAACCCGACTACCGCCGCCTCGGCCACACCTGGATGCCCGAGCAGCGCCGTCTCGATTTCACCGGCGCCGACGCGGTATCCGCCGGACTTGATCAGGTCGACCGACTCGCGCCCGACGATGCGATGCATGCCATCGCTGTCGATCACCGCGGCATCGCCGGT
>DASQSQ010000134.1:0-9455 GCA_035642315.1 Mycobacterium sp. | reverse complement strand
GGGAAGCCGTGGACCAGCATTACCGGTGGCCCGTCGGCGGGCCCGGCGTCGGCGACGTGAATGGTGAGACCGGCCCCTACCTCGACGAACTTGTGCTCGACGCCGTCCAGTGAGGGCAGAGTAACCATGGCTTGACAATTTAGCAATGGAAGCGAAACGGGTCGCCGCTACACATGAAAGATGGAGAGTGACTGTCCCGGGGAGGATGTTCCGCGACTAAGCGGCGTAACTCGAAACGCCATCGGGAAAATCGGGATGATCACGGGGGTGTGCGCGGCAATCGCTGCGGCAACGATCGGTTTCCCCGCAAACTCGCACGCCAACCCCTTCTCCGAGCAGTTCCAGTCGCCGTCGGGAGACATCTCCTGCAACCTGGTTAACGCCCCTCCCGCAGACCAACACTCGTTGGGAAAGAATTTCGTGCAGTGCGACATCGCTAACCACAGCTGGGTGGCACCGCAGCCGCCCCCGCAGGGCCGGACGGACGCCACCAGCACCTTCCTTCTCATGCGGGGCCAGGCGCCCATCGTGGGCTACAGTCCAGGCACCGTCGGCGATGCCGGCCCGATGCTCGCTGGCGCCCAAACGCCGCACGGGGGCGCGATCACCTGCAGCACCGAGCCGTCGGCGGTCACATGCACCGACACCAGCACCGGGCACTTCTTCCGGGTGTCCCCGGAGTCCTACGAGCTGGGGTAACTGCACTCAGGCGGCGACCAGCTCACGCACTTCGGTAGTGCCGGGCTTCTTGGTCGGCAGCGCGAGTTTGACGATCTTGCGCACGACGGTGGCGAACTGCTTCGGCAGCGACCCCGAGTTGTACGGGATGCCGTAGCGCCGGCAGATCTCTTGCACCTCCGGAGCGATCTCCGCGTAGCGGCGAGCCGGCATGTCCGGGAACAAGTGGTGTTCGATCTGGTGCGACAAGTTGCCGGACAGCAAGTGGAAGAACTTGCCGCCGGTCAGGTTCGCCGAACCGAGAATCTGCCGGAAATACCACATCCCACGCGACTCGTCTTGCGCCTCCTCGACGGTGAATTCCTGTGTGCCATCAGGGAAGTGGCCGCAGAAGATGATCATGTAGGACCAGACGTTGCGGATCAGGTTGGCCGACAGGTTGCCAGCGAACACGAACGGCGCGAACGGCCCTGCCAGCAGCGGGAAGGCGACGTAGTCCTTCAGCATCTGCTTGCGGGTCTTGCGCCAAATTCCTTGCAGGACTTCCTTTTTATCAGCCAACCGGATCTCGCCGGAGCGGATCCGTTCGGTCTCCAGTTCGTGCAACGCGACCCCGTACTGGAAAAGCACCATCAGCAGAAAGGCGTAGAGCGGGTTGCCCAGGAAGTACGGTTTCCATGGCTGGTCCTCGCTCATCCGCAGGATGCCGTAGCCGATGTCGCGGTCCATGCCCACGATGTTGGTGTAGGTGTGGTGCATGTAGTTGTGCGAGTGCCGCCACTGATCGGCCGGGCACGCGGTGTCCCATTCGAATTCGCGGCCGCGGATCGCGGGGTCCCGCATCCAGTCGTACTGGCCGTGCATGATGTTGTGGCCGATCTCCATGTTGTCCAGGATCTTTGCCACTCCGAGCATCACGGTGCCCGCCAGCCAGGCCGGCGGCAGGATCCCAGCGAACAGCAGCGCGCGTCCGCTCACTTCGAGGGCACGCTGCGTCTTGATGATGCGGCGGATGTAGTCGGCGTCACGCTGGCCGAGGTCGGCTATCACGCGTTCCTTGATGGCGTCGAGTTCACGGCCGAATGCGTCGGCCTGCTCGGGTGTCAGGGCAATCTTGGGCTGTGTCATGAACTTCTCCAACTTCTCTAGAGCGCGATGTCGACGTCGCCGACGGGAACGGATACACAGATCTGCACGTCCTCGTCGGGAGCGGTCGACACCGCACCGGTGGTCAGGTTGCGCACGACACCGCAGGTTTTGCGGCGCGTGCAGGTATGGCAGATGCCCATCCGGCATCCGCTATCCGGGGTGAGGCCGGCCGATTCGGCCTGCTCCAGCAGCGAGCGGCCGTCGTCAACGACCTCAATGCCGCTGTCCGCGAACGACACTCGCCCGCCTGACGGCTCCGCTGGCAGCTCCAGCGTCGGCGGCACGAAGCTCTCCGAGTACACGTTCTCGCAGTGCTCGCGAACCGCCTCGATCAATGCCGCGGGCCCACAGACGAATACGGCGTCCGGTGACGGCATCGCCGCCGCCAGGTGTTCGGGCCCGAACCGGCCTTCGAGATCGCCGTCGGCTGAGCGGGTATAGCCGTGCAGCACCCGCACGCCTGCCATCTCGGCGAGCTCGTCGCGATAGCAGGCCTCGCCGGCGTTGCGCGCGTAGTGCACGAACGCGATGTCGCCGGGGTGGCCCTCGTCGACAAGCGTGCGCAGCATCGCCATGACGGGTGTGATGCCGCTACCACCGGCGACGAACAGAATCCGGCGGGGTCGCTGTGCGGGCAACACGAAGTCGCCGCCGACACCGGCAAGTCCGACGACCATCCCGCGCCGGGCCCGCTCGTACAGAAATGTCGAGACCAGCCCGCCGTCGTGATGTCCGATCGTCAACTCGAGATGCGAGGAGCCCTCGGCATTCGCGGGTGAATAGCACCGGGTGTGCCGACGGCCGTCGATCTCAACGGTGAGGTTGACGTACTGCCCGGCACGCAAGGCGGCACCGCTGGCGGTGAATGCGTCATTGGGCGCCAGCACCAGGGTGACGCTGCGCGGGGTGGTCCGCCGCACGTCGACGACCTTCGCGCGGCACTCGCCGCGCGTCCAGGTCGGGGTCAGTAGTTCGGTGTACCGGTCGACGCCGTGCGGACCGGTCAGCAGGTTGACCAGGTCGGAACCCAGTACCCGCTTGGTCAAGTTTTGGGTGAACATGTGTATACCGTGCGCCAGGATGCTGCAGTTCGTCAAGGGTTTCCGCAGGTCTGTGGTAGGGTTCACACAGTGAACGACCGTACGCCTAGCTCACGCCCGCATCGGTCGGGCCGCGGGCGTAGTCGCGACGGACCCTCCCGTGAGGAGCGCAAAGAGGCGACCCGGCGGGCCATCGTCGCCGCGGCGCTCAAACTGCTCGACGACCGCAGTTTCAGCGGTCTGAGCCTGCGCGAGGTGACCCGCGAGGCCGGCATCGTGCCGGGCGCGTTCTACCGCCACTTCGAATCGATGGAGGCCCTCGGACTGGTCTTGATCGACGAGTCGTTTCGCACGCTGCGCGACATGCTGCGCGGCGCCCGCGCCGGCAAGCTCGACCCGAACCGCGTGATCGAGTCGTCCGTCGAGATCGTCGTCGCCAGCGTCACCGAGCGTCGCGAGCACTGGCGCTTCATCGGGCGCGAGCGCTCCAGCGGCGTCACCGTGCTGCGCTACGCCATCCGCACCGAGTTCCGACTGCTCACCTCGGAGCTGGCCACCGACCTTGCCCGGTTCCCAGGGCTGAACGCGTGGAGCACCGAAGATCTCAACGTGCTCGCGACACTGTTCGTCAACTCGATGATCGTCGTCGCCGAGGCGATCGAGGACGCCCAAAGTGTCGAGGCGATCGAGGAGATCCGGCGAACCGCAGTCAAGCAGCTGCGGATGATCGTGATCGGCATCAACGGCTGGCGCAGCAGCCCGTAATCACGCGCGTTCTACATTCCCGGCGCAGCGAAGCAGAACGTCAGCTGCGCGGCGGTGTTCGGTCGCTGAAATGCCCTGCAGCATTTCCGCTTCGACTGCAAGCACAGCGCCATGCGCGGCGGTGAGCTGTCGTGATCCACGACGCGTCAGCGACAGCGACTGAGACCTCCCCCGCGGCGGAGCGTTGGCAGCCTCCACTAAACCCGCCGCGCGCAAACCAGTTAACAAGTCCTGCAAGGACTGCCGTGTCACGAAGCACAGCCGGGCCAACTCGGCGCCCGAGGCCTCCGGATGTTCGGCGAGCGCCCGCAGCGCCGCGTATTGCGCCATGGACAGGCCCGTCGGCTTCAGTGCGGCGTCTAACCGCCGTCGTAGCCCTTGTTGAACCCGCTTCACCAGGTAAGCGACGGAGCGTTCGACCTCAATCGCTGGCATGACAGGAACCTTACATCAGTGTTACGGTTACGTCAGGAACCTGACATAGGAGGAACCTCATGTCTGTCATCACCGAGCACGCCGACCACGCCACGCTGATCAACGTGTTCACCGTCGAGCCTGAGCGGGCGCGCCAACTCGCCGATCTTTTGACGGCGGCGACCGAGGAAGTCATGCAGCACATCGACGGCTTCATCTCGGCCAACATCCACCTCAGCACCGACGGCACCCGCGTGGTCAACTACGCGCAATGGCGCAGCGCCGAGGCGTTCCAGGCCATGCTGCAGAACGAAACGGCCCAAGAGCACATGGCGCAGTGCGCCGCGTTGGCCGATGGCTATGACCCCCACCTGTACACCGTCGAGTCGGTGCACACCGCTCATCCCTCTAAGGCCTAGCTGCGGGGCCATGATGGTGCAATGGGCACCAGAATGCGGGATCTGCTGGGCGGCGCGCTGCCGTCGCTGCGCTACGAACCCACCGACAAGCACCTGCGGGTTTATCTGGACGGAGAGCCGATTGCCGACACCGTCAACGGGCTGCTGGTCTGGGAGCCCCGGCGGGTAGTCCCGACCTATGCGGTGCCAGAGGCGGATATCTCGGCCCGGCTGGAACCCGTGGGCAGGGTTGACGGTCTCGCCGACCTGCCGGTGCTGGTCCCGACCAACCCGTTTACGGCGCACAGCTGTACCGGCGAGATGTTCGACGTCGTACTGGACGCGTCGCGGCGCCCGTCGGCGGCCTTCCGGCCGGACGATCCGGACCTGACCGGTTACGTGACGCTCGACTTCAGCGCCTTCGAGTGGCGCGAAGAAGACGAGCCGATCGTCGCCCACCCGCACGATCCGTTCAAACGCATCGACATCCTCGCCAGCTCCCGGCACATCCGTGTGGACCGGGAAGGCCGGCTGCTGGCCGAGTCATCGCGGCCGCTGCTGCTGTTCGAAACCTTGCTGCCGGTCCGGTTCTACCTCCCGCGCGCCGACGTCGTCGTCGATCTCGAGCCGACCGACACCATCAGCTACTGCGCATACAAGGGCCGGGCGTCCTATTTCTCGGTGCCCGACGGTCCCGCGGATGTGGCGTGGACCTACCGCCAGCCGCTGCACGAAGCAGAACCCGTCACCGACCGCGTCGCATTTTTCAACGAGCGAGTAGACATCACCGTCGACGGCCAACGCCAACAACGGCCAACCACTCCGTTTTCCGACTGACCGCTGTGGCTACCGCACGTCGCAAAGACGGCAAGCTGGCCGACATCACCGGCCCCGGTATCACCGACCGGTGGGGTGTGACGTGCACCGATCTGGGTGCGTCGATAACCGCGCCCAACGGGACGCTGGTGTCGGTGTTCGGAGACACCTTCTCCGGCAACAGTGTTGGCGACGGCGACTGGCGGTCGCCGGTGATCCTGATCGGCACGGGCGACGCCAGTCATCCGATCAGCTATCAGCGCGCCGCGGGCACCGATCCCGATTATGCACAACAACTTTGGCGCTATACGCACCGAACCGTGAAGTCCGGCAGGCCGCGCCGCGGCATCAGCACGGTGATTCCGTCCGACCTGCTGCGGGTCGATGACACGCTCTACCTGCATGCAATCGTCAACCGCGGCTTCGGCAATGTCGTGTGGACGGAGATCTGGAAGTCGGAGGACAGCGGTATCTCGTGGCGGCACCTCGACGCGAAGTTCCCGGCCGGGCTCCACAACGGCCACGCGCAATGCTGGTCGTGGGACTACGACCCGGTCGGCGGCTGGATCTACGTTGTTTCCACCGGCTTTCAGCGTGACAAAGGGATCATCCTCAAGCGGGTGCGTCCGGAAAACATCGGCGATGTGAGCAAGTACTCCGGGTGGGGACGAGCCGGCGGTCGGTGGTCATGGCGAAAAGAGCCGACCCCGCTGACCCCCGACGGCGAAGCCTGGGGCGAGCTGTCGCTGCGGCGGCTTTCAAACGGCAAGTGGATCCTGGGCGGGTTCCTCTCCTCGAAGTACGCACTGGGGTATCGGATCCTCGACTCCCCCACCGCCGTGCCCGATGCGCCACTGCAGCTGCCGATCGTCGGATCTGCCTGGGACGCAGAGGATCACGCCCGTAGCCGAGTCGCGCAGCTCTACGGCGGATACGTCCTGCCGGGTTCGAAGCTCGATGTGGCCGGCGGCGTCGGCCTCGTGGTGTCACAGTGGAACACCGCACGCGGATGGCCTTACCGGGCAATGCAATTCCGGGCGACATTGCACGACACATCCAAACGTCACTCGTCGACATTGAACAGCGAGTCGCCGTCTTCGGGAGTTCCGTCGATCTGACTCAAGCCCGTCCGAAAACACATGCGAGTGCCGCGCTGATGCACCGCGGCGGTCCCGGTGTATCGGCGCGGTTCGCCCACCGCAAACTGGCGTTCATCTGTGCGCAGATCAACGGGATCCCGTTGGGGTCCTGCGCCGACTCCCCTATCGCGTCGCACGGCAGCGCGACTTCGCGCAGACCGATCAGGGATCCTGCCTTTAACCAAGCGCCCGTGGTGGCACAGACGAATGTCCTGGAGTTGGAGTCCAGGCCAAAGTCGTACACCGGTTGAGCAACGCAGGGCGTGCCCTCGACGACGTTGCGCGTCACGTTCGGAACACAGTCCGCCGCGTCGCAAAAGGCCGATGCAGTACCGGCAGGAGTGATCGGCGCTGCGATCAATCCGCTCACCAGGACCGGTACGGCGATGAGACTCCTCAGGTCTGCCTCCTCGGGTTTCGAGCTGGCTTCCGCTGGGCGCTGCTGTCGATGACCATCCGCAGAGTCATTCCGGAACGCGTCATCCTATTTTGACGAGCTTGAACGGTGATTCGATTTGAAGCCAGTCGTTTACGCCGCAGGCGCCGCTCGGGCCTGTTGTTACGTCTTCGCCGGCATAGGTTGTGGAGTTACGGTCGAGGTAGCCGTCGGCGCCAACTTGCGCGAATCGGTAAACCTGATGGCCGGGCGCGGCGGTGCCGTCGGGGCAGTGCTCCCAGTCGGGGAGGTCGCGTTTGACATACCACTGGACGTTGGTTGTGTAGATAGCCGCCGTCCAACCCTGATCGCTTGTGACGGTGCCGTTGCAGTCCATGGCAGTGGTGCATGTGGTCCTGATCGTCCAGATACTTCGGACGGTCGCCTCGTCGTGATACACCTGGTTGGTCTGTGCCCACTCGCCGTTTGAAGTGGCCGTGAAGGTGCCGTTGATCGCCGTTCCGTCATCGTCGGCGCGGGCCGCTGGCACAGGGCTCATAAACGCGGTCAGTGCGACGGAAACCGTTGCCGCGCTTGTCGGCAGGGCAAATATGCGCATCTGCAGCTCCTCACTTCGGGCACCGAGTCAGCGTGCGACTGTCGCGGGAGTCCGCGAGCGATCCCCGTATTTCGGAGGGGAATTCATTGCCTAACACGGGAATTCCGCTCCACGCCCCGGTGGGGGACAGACGTTTTCTGATGTCTGAGGGCGACACCGTCGATGACCGCATGAAGAAGGTTCTCCAGCTTTTCTGCGCTTTCGACCTGACGTTCACCGCCGTAGATGTAGCCAAGATGCAGACCGGCGATGAAGGTGGTGATGGCGAACGCCTGGTCGTTGATGAGTGCGGAGTCCAGAGCGGCGCCGGGGGGCTGTAACTGTGCCACGGCTTCTTGGCTCATAGCGGCGAACCGCGCCGTGACCGCCCTAAGTGACTCCATCAGGACGGGGTCGCGGGGGGCTTGCATCAGCAGTTCGTAGCGGGCTTTGGTGCGAGACAACGCCGGCTCTTGCGCTGCTCGCATGGATACGTCCGCGAGCCGCGAAAGGATCAGATCCGCCGACCCCTCGGTTGTTGCGGTGTCTGTCGCGGCGAAGAATTCCTCCTCGTCGAGTTCGGCGACTCGTGCGGCGATTGCATGGATCAGCGCATTGCGGGTGCGGAAGTGGACCGAGGTCGTGCCGTCTGGAAATCCCGCCTGGCGGTCGACCTTGAGATGACTCAAGCCTTTTGCGCCTTCGTCTGCCAATACTTGAATAGCGGCATTACAGAGCTCTCGGCGCCGCTGCTGCGGATTTCTCGTTAGTTTCTTTTTGATGGAGGCAGTGTAATGCAATTCCGGTGGCTTCTGCGCCGGATTCCTGCCGCCCTCAGCGTGATGGACCATTGAATTCAGTCTGGAATCAGCGGGCCGATCGGCTCGGTTGTGGTGGCGTGGATGAGCAGTGCGGCTAGTTCTTGAGGGCGGCTGAGGAACGGTGAGTGTGAGGTGTCGATCGTCAGTTGCTCGACACCAAGCCGGTGGGTCACCGTGTCGGCCAGCCAGCGGGGCATGGAGCGATCCTGTAGGCACAGGATGAAGCTGCGCGGCAGGTCGGCCTTCCAGAAGTGGGGCAGAAATACCGGGGTGACGCTAGTGTCCCCACCCCGCTCGGCGCCAAGCTGCTCGTAGGCCCAGCGGGCCGTCTGCTCGTCGCAGTCATGGTAGAAGTACTTCCACGCGCCTTCAAAGTCGGCGAACGTCATCGCGCCGTCCTCGGCAAAGTGCAGGTAGCCGAGCATTTCCCCGACGTCGGCATTAAATTCGCCGTCCTCCTGGTTGCGCATTGTCATCGCCTCGGGATAGGTGCGGCCTTCGCGCGGCAGGGCCGCCGCGAGGTAAATGATGTGGCTGACGAGGTGAGTGGTCGAGTCGGCAGCCAGGGTGGCGTCGAATCCGCCGCCGGAGTGACCGACCAACACGTCATTGGGTTCTATCACCGATACGATCGCCTCCCGACGGTTCGCCAGGGTCGACTCCTCATCGGCCCGTTGCCCGTGTCCGGGGATGTCGACCGCGACCGCCTCATGCCCGAGCCGTTCCAGTTCTCGGATGGTGTGACTCCAGCACCACGCGCCATGGAAGCCGCCGTGCACCAGGACGAATCGCATCATGGTCCTCTCAGTCACCGCCCAGACGACAGCAGCGCGTCTCTGAGCGCCGGCATGTTCCGCGTCGGGATCGGTGAACGCAGCCGCACCTGAAGATACACACTATTTCAATAGTTTTATTGAAAGCTACGAAAATAGTAGAACGGTATCTTGATCTTGAAACGCTTGATAGCGTGCGGGCCATGGTTCGCTCCGGCGTGGTGGAGGGCGCCGCGGGACGCGCAGGCGCTTCCAACGCGCGGCGGACCTTCATCGGACTGGCGACGGCGGTCGTGATCGCGGCCATCGTCGCAGTCTGCATCACCATGTTCAGCGGAGGCTTCGCTGAGGGCGTGCCGGTCACCGTGTTGTCACCGCGCGCGGGCCTGGTGATGAACGCGGACGCCAGGGTGAAGATACATGGCGTCCAGGTCGGCAGGGTCTCTTCGATCGAGCAGCGACCCAACGGCCAGGCGGCTATCCACCTG
>DASQSQ010000133.1:0-8315 GCA_035642315.1 Mycobacterium sp. | reverse complement strand
AATCATGCCCGGTTAAACCCGTCGAGGTCGATGGTTAATCCCGTGGTGATGCCTTCGATGATCACGTCGGAGCCGCGGGCGCCCTGGCTCGTTGGCGCCAATCCGAACGGAAGATCTTGGTCGGGCACCTTGCCGGCGAATGCGGCCAGCACCGCGTCGCGCTTGTCGTCGGGAACCTTCTGGTTGGCGGTGTCCGGCCCGGTCAGCACGCCCGTCGGGGTGAACACCAGCGTGGTGTTGTCGTCGCCGGCCATCGACAGATCCACGGCAACGCTGACCCGTTTGTCGAAGTGGGCCGACTTCGGCGTGCCGGTGAACACCAGACCGTGGCTGCCGGAGATGCCCGATTCGGTGGTGCCGCCGGTCGCGCTGTTGGTGACCTGCGGTGGCGCCTCGACCATCAGGTCGCGGATACCCAGATAACGGCCTAGGTGCAGCGAGTCGATGATGATCCGGCTCTCCAGCCTGCCGACCCGCAGCTTGGCGCCGGGCCGGATCAGCCATGACGCCTCGGTCAGGTCGATCGAGTACATGGTGGCCTCCAGCGTGGCCTTGCCGATCACCGGACGGTCGACTGCGGTGGCCTTGATTTCGACTTCCTTATAGCGATCCCGCATCACCTGCGGGATTACCGGGAAGCCGAGGATCGCGACGAAGGGGTCAAATCCCAGGTGCGCTGCATCACGCACCGTGCGGGCCAACCGGTATTCCGCGTAAATGGTGGTGCCGAAGTCGACGCCCGCGGCACCGACAAGCACGATCACGACCGCCAGCAGCACCGCCGTCGCACCGACCAGCACTTTACGCATCCGCATATTGTGGCGTACCGCGTCGTCGCGCAAGCTCGGGAGCCACGCTGGAATGGTCAGGCGGGGCGTTTCGGTATTCATCGGTCACCGCGCTGAACACCAGGCTTCACGCTATCGTTAAATAACCTGGCCGATAACTTCACATCTCGCTCATCTCACCAAGTGACTTTGGGAGACGCCTTTCCCACGACGCTGGAGGGGCTTGTTGGACCTACTATTGCTGACCGCGGAGCCGCACCCGGACGTGGTCCTGCCGTCGTTGTCGCTGCTTGCTCACACTGTGCGCACAGCGCCGCCCGATGTCTCTGCCCTGCTTGAGGCAGGTAGCGCGGACATACTGATCATCGACGCGCGGCTCGACCTGCCTGCGGCCCGGGGGCTGTGCCGGTTGCTGGGTTCGACGGGCCGCTCAATTCCAGCGGTCGTGGTGGTCAACGAGGGCGGCCTGGTAGCCGTCAACGCCGACTGGGGTCTCGATGAGATCCTGCTGCCCAACACCGGGCCCGCCGAGATCGATGCCCGGCTGCGACTGCTCATCGGTCGGCGGGGCAACATGGCGGACCAGGAGAGCGTGGGCAAAATCACTCTTGGCGAACTGGTGATCGATGAGGCCACCTACACCGCGCGGTTGCGCGGACGTCCGCTGGACCTCACCTACAAGGAATTCGAACTGTTGAAGTACCTGGCGCAGCATGCTGGCCGGGTATTCACTCGGGCACAGCTGTTGCACGAGGTGTGGGGCTACGACTTCTTCGGTGGCACCCGCACGGTCGACGTGCACGTGCGCCGGCTGCGGGCCAAGCTCGGACCGGAGTACGAGGCGCTGATCGGCACGGTACGCAACGTGGGATACAAGGCGGTCCGCCCGAACCGCGGTCGGCTGCCCAGCGGCGAGCCCCCCGCCGACGAAAACGGATCCGATTCAGATAGTCGACAAGACCCGCTGGTCGATCCGTTACACAGCCAGTGACGTCACCCCGGTGGCTGGCGGTGCTGGCCGCAGAGGAGCAGCAGCAGATACGTCAACTTGTCAGCGTGGCAGCCGAATTCGATAAGGTGGCACCCGTCGGCGAGCAAGTTCTGCGGGAGTTGGCGCATCAACGCACCGAGCACCTGCTGGCCACCGGTCGCGATCCGCGCGGCGGCCAACAAGTCGTCGGCTATCTGAATCTTGCTGTGGGGCAGGAGGGTAGCTTCGCGATGGCGGAGCTGGTGGTGCATCCGCAGGCGCGACGGCACGGCATTGGCGGTGCAATGATACGTGCTGCGTTGTCGAAAACCCATGGTAAGAACCGTTTCTGGGCGCACGGAACGCTGGAGTCGGCGCGGGCGACCGCCTCAGCATCGGGTCTGGTGCCGGTGCGCGAACTGATTCAGATGCGACGCTCGCTGCACGGCGTCGCCGAACCGACCGTGCCCGACGGCGTACGCATCCGCAGCTATGCCGGCGTTGCGGACGACGCCGAACTGCAGCGGGTCAACAACGCGGCATTCGCGACGCACCCCGAACAGGGCGGCTGGACGGCAACTGATCTGGCCGAGCGACGCGCCGAGCCGTGGTTCGACCCTGAAGGACTGTTCCTGGCCTTCGACGAGCAGACCGACACCCTGCTCGGCTTCCACTGGACGAAGGTGCACCCCGAGCACCCTGGCCTCGGCGAGGTCTATATCGTCGGCGTCGATCCGTCCGCGCAGGGCAGCGGTGTGGGTGGTCTGCTGACGTCGGTGGGCGTCGCGTTTCTGGCGGGGCGGCTGGCCGAGGCAGACCAACCAACGGTGCTGCTCTACGTCGAGGCGGACAACGTTGCCGCGTTGCGTACCTATCGGCGTCTGGGATTCACCGAATACAGCGTCGACACTGCCTATGCGGCGGCCACACCAGGCTTGACCAGCGGCGGCGCTGGCGGCCGCTGAGCTGTTCACTCCGCGTTCACGCATGATGTGGATACCGTCTACGCCCAGCGCATACCTTCCGGGTAACCCGGAAGGCATGCCGGGACAGTCAACTCGCGGATAGAACCGCAGATAATCCTTGAGAAAGTGAGATCGGTGAAGCTCGACCCGGTGGGCAGAGTGCTGGTGGCCACGGTGTCTACGGCGCTGATCGCGGGCCTGACGTTGACCGGCTGTGGAAGCGACAACAATCTGCACGGCATGTCGGCACCGACGGGACCGGTGTACTGCGGCGGCAAGAGCGCCCTGACGGCTGAGGGCTCGACCGCTCAGCAAAACGCCATCGCGCTGTTCAACGTGGACTGGGCTCAGCTCTGCCCCGGTAAGCAGTTGGCATACAACCCGACCGGGTCTGGTGCCGGACGTGACCAGTTCATCGCCGCGCATGTGGATTTCGCCGGCTCAGATTCACCGCTCGGCCGCGACCAGATCGATCCGGCTGCCAAGCGCTGCAACGGAAATCCGGCCTGGAATCTGCCGATGGTTTTCGGCCCCGTCGCGGTTGCCTACCATCTCGACGGTGTCAAGCAGCTGGTCGTCGACGCTGACGTCCTGGCCAAGATCTTCAGTGGCTGGATCACGAACTGGAACGATCCGGACATCGTCAACCTCAATCCCGGCGTGTCACTCCCCGACACCAGGGTCTCGCCGATCTACCGATCGGACTCCTCGGGCACCACCGACAACTTTCAGAAGTATCTGGCCACGGCGGCCCCGAACAGTTGGACCCGAGGCACCGGCAGCGAGTTTCAGGGCGGCGTGGGTGAGGGCACACAGAAATCTGCCGGCGTCGTGCAGGCCGTCCAGTCCACGTCCGGTGCCATCGGGTATGTCGAGAAAGGCTTCGCCGACCAAAGCCGTGTGCCGTACGCGCAGATCAACGATGGCAGCGGTGCGGTGAAGCTCACCGACGACGCGGCGCGCAAGGCCATCGACAACGCGACCTTCGCAGGCGTGGGCAACGACTTGAAACTGAATCTGAAATCGCTCTACAGCACCAAAGCTCCCGGTGCTTATCCGTTGGTGCTCGCCACGTATGAGATCGTCTGCTCCAAGGGTTACGACCCCTCGACCACCGACGCGGTCAAGTCGCTGTTGACTGTGGCCGCCGAGAACGCCCAAAGCGGTCTCTCGGCCGCCGGGTATGTTCCATTGCCGGATAAGTTCAAACACCGCTTGGTCGCGGCGATTAACTCAATACAGTGATCAAACCGATTGACCTAGGGCCACGAGCATTTGATTGATGGGAACGCCGTGACGACGCCAGATCCAGCCGACGCCGGTTCGGGTGAGGTGGTCGCTGCGGCTCCCGTCGAGCGCAGGGCCATTTCCGCCCTCCCGTCGGGCAGCATTGGCCCCGGTGCCGGTGACCGGGTGTTTCGCGGCCTTTCCGAGGGCTCGGGCGTCCTCATCGTCGTGTTGATCGCCGCAATCGGAGTATTTCTGTTCGTGCGGGCGATCCCGGCCTTGGCGCGCAACAAGGAGAATTTCTTCACTTACGGCGGTAACTGGATCACCACTGATCCCTCGGCGATGCATTTCGGCATCGTCGACCTGCTGCAGGTGACGGTGTTCACGGCATTGTTTGCCCTGACCCTGGCGATGCCGGTTGCCCTGGGCATCGCGATTTTCCTGTCCCAATATTCATCGCGCCGGGTCACCGGACCACTGGCGTACATGGTTGACCTGCTCGCCGCCGTCCCGTCGATCATCTACGGGGTCTGGGGTCTGTACGTGCTGGCGCCGCGGCTCCGACCGATCGCGACCTGGCTCAACGAACATCTGGGCTGGCTGTTTCTGTTCGCGACCGGCAACGTCTCGGTGTCGGGCGGCGGCACCATCTTCACGGCCGGGATCGTGCTGGCGGTGATGATCCTGCCGATCATCACCGCGGTCACCCGTGAGGTGTTCATCAAGACGCCGCAGAGCCAGATCGAGGCGGCGCTGGCGCTCGGCGCCACCCGCTGGGAGGTGGTCAAGACCACCGTGTTGCCGTTCGGGCGCTCCGGCTATATCAGCGGCGCCATGCTGGGCCTGGGCCGAGCGCTGGGCGAAACCGTCGCCCTGCTGATCATTCTGCGCGGCACCCAGGCGGCGTTCGGCTGGTCGTTGTTCGACGGCGGCAAAACCTTCGCGACCAAGATCGCGGCGACGGCCGCAGAATTCAACAACGAGTACAAAGCCGGCGCTTATATCGCCGCCGGCTTGGTGCTTTTCCTGCTCACCTTTGTCGTCAATGCGACGGCGCGCGCCGCCGTCTCCGGCAAGGACCGGCGATGACGACGATCCTGGACCGCCCACTCAAGTCGCGGACGTTCACCTCCGTCAGCCTGCGCCGACGGGCGGCGAACGCGACAGCGACCGTGCTGGTGACGCTGTCGATGTTGGTTGCCCTGACACCACTGATCTGGGTGCTTTATTCGGTGGTGGCCAAAGGTTTTCGGGCCGTCACGTCAAGCGAGTGGTGGACGCATTCGCAAGCCGACATGACGGCATTCATCATCGGGGGCGGCGCGTACCACGCCATCGTCGGCACGGTCATGCAGGGCCTGGTATGCGCGGTCATCGCCGTGCCGATCGGCATTTTCGTCGCCATCTATCTGGTCGAATACGGCGGCGGGACCCCGCTGGGCAAGCTGACCACGTTCATGGTGGACATCCTCGCCGGAGTTCCTTCGATCGTGGCCGCGCTGTTCATCTATGCGCTGTGCATCGCCACGCTCGGCTTTCCGCGGTCCGGTTTCGCGGTGTCGCTGGCGTTGGTACTGCTGATGCTTCCGGTGATCGTGCGCGCGACCGAGGAGATGCTGCGGATCGTCCCCGAGGACCTGCGCGAGGCCAGCCTCGCGCTGGGCGTGCCGAAGTGGAAAACGATCACCAGGATCGTGCTTCCGGTCGGGCTGTCCGGCATCATCACCGGCGTCACGTTGGCACTGGCCAGGGTGATGGGGGAGACCGCTCCGCTGCTGATCCTGGTCGGTTATGCGCAGGCGATGAAATTCAACATGTTCAACGGCTTCATGGGCTCGCTACCGGGGATGATGTACGACCAGACTTCGGCCGGCGCAGGGGCCAACCCGATTCCTACCGAACGCCTGTGGGGTGCTGCCCTCACGCTGATTTTGCTGATCGCCGTCATTAATGTGGGCGCCAGGGTGATTGCGAAAGTCTTAGCGCCCGAGATACCAGTCAGGAGCGCAAGTGGCTAAGAGGTTAGACCTCAAGGACATCAACATCTATTACGGCTCGTTTCATGCGGTCGCTGACGTTTCGCTGTCGGTCCTGCCCCGCAGCGTGACGGCCTTCATCGGCCCGTCCGGCTGCGGCAAGACGACGGTGCTGCGCACGCTGAACCGGATGCACGAAGTCATCCCGGGTGCCCGCATGCTGGGCAGCGTGCTGCTTGACGACGACGACATCTACGGCTCGGGGATCGACCCGGTGGGCGTGCGTCGTGCAATCGGAATGGTCTTTCAGCGGCCGAATCCGTTCCCCACCATGTCAATTCGCGACAATGTGGTGGCCGGACTGAAGCTGCAGGGCGTGCGCAACCGAAAACTGCTGGACGATACCGCCGAATACGCGCTACGCGGTGCCAACCTGTGGGACGAGGTCAAGGACCGGCTGGATCGGCCGGGCGGCGGGTTGTCCGGCGGTCAGCAGCAACGGCTGTGTATCGCGCGGGCCATCGCCGTACAGCCCGATGTGCTGCTGATGGACGAGCCGTGCTCGTCGCTGGACCCCATTTCGACGATGGCGATCGAGGAGCTGATCGCCGAGCTCAAACAGGACTACACCATCGTCATCGTTACCCATAACATGCAGCAGGCCGCGCGGGTCAGCGATCACACCGCGTTTTTCAACCTGGAGGCAGTCGGAAAGCCTGGCCGTCTAGTGGAGATCGACGACACCGAGAAGATCTTTTCCAACCCGACTCAGAAGGCCACCGAAGACTACATCTCCGGCCGGTTTGGTTAGCCGGACTGGGCGACCGCGTCGTCCTCGGGGAAGTGACCGGTTGCCTGGAAGATGACCCGGCGCGCCACCTCGACAGCGTGATCGGCGAACCTCTCGTAGAACCGGCCCAGCAACGTCACGTCGACCGCTGAGGCCACCCCGTGCTTCCACTCGCGATCCATCAATACGGTGAACAGGTGGCGGTGCAGGTCGTCCATCGCGTCGTCTTCTTCGCGGATCCGCGCGGCCTTTTCCGGGTCGCGGGACTCCAGCACTTCTTGCGCGCTGTTGCCCAATTCCACGGCCACCCTGCCCATCTCGGCGAAATACCCGTTGACTTCTTCGGGCAAAGCGTGCTGTGGGTGGCGCCGGCGGGCGATCTTGGCGACGTGCAGGGCGAGCGCCCCCATCCGGTCGATGTCGGCGACCATCTGGATTGCGCTGACGATCGACCGAAGGTCGCCGGCGACGGGTGCTTGCAGCGCGAGCAGTATGAACGCGCTTTCCTCAGCCTGGGTGCTCAGCTCCGCGATTTTCTCGTGATCGGAAATGACCTGTTCGGCCAGCACCAGGTCGGCCTGTAGCAACGCCTGCGTTGCTCGTTCCATCGCCGCTCCGGCCAGCCCGCACATTTCTCCGAGCTGTTCAGAGAGCTCAGAAAGTTGTTCGTGGTAGGCGGTGCGCATATCGCCAAGCCTACGTTCTCAAGCCCGGGACCCGCATGAACCCGCATGAAGTGGGGTATGAACTCGCGGTGAATGGCCGTTTTACCGACGGTCCTCGCCGATTGTGCTATTTGCAGCTGGTGTCGGCGGCGTTGGTGACCGTCAAGTCGTCGGGGAGTTTGGTTGGTGGGCTGGTGGTGTTGCGCTCGACCTGCATGCTGACCGGTGAGCCGCTGGGCTGCGCAGCGCTGAACGAGGAGAAGTCCGACCCGAGGACCACTTGCAGCACTTTGCCAATTCCGTTGACCCGCTGGACCTTTGGATTCCTCAGGGTCGCCGCGATCGTGGCGGCGGCCTGTTCATTGCCGGCAGAGAAGAACACCGTTGTGGACTTCAGCGGGTCCGGGTAATCGTCCGGGGTCTTCGTCTTGAAGCCCTGGCGCTTGAGCTGTGAGCTGGCGGTGGTGGCCAGTCCCGACTTGGCGGTCGAGTTGGACACTTGCACGGTGACGTCCTGCGGTGCCGTCGTCACTGCCTGGATCTGCTCGGGATGCGGCGCCGGCGACGGACTGGACTTGGTTTGTGGTGCCTTGCTGGTCAGCGACTTCGTCGTCGGGGTCGATGTCGCGTTCAGGTCGTTTTCGCCCGGCAGTGGATCGTCGTTGATGATGGCGTCGAACAGTGCTCGCATGTCGGACGTGCGCGGCGGCTCGTCGCCGTTTTCGTCGGTGATGCCGGTCGGCACGGTCACGAACGACACATGGCCGGCGGACATGCCCTGCACCGACTGGCCGAGTTGGACGAGGTCCTTGGTCTTGACGTTATCGACGTAGCTGTTCGTGATGAACGTGTTAACGACGTTGTTGAGCTTGTTCAGCGAGAAGAAGGTGTCCTGGGAGATCAGCGAGCGCAGCAGCGAGGACAGGAACAG
>DASQSQ010000132.1:0-4598 GCA_035642315.1 Mycobacterium sp. | reverse complement strand
GCGTGCTCGGCCAGTGCGTCGATCAGCGGGCCCACCGCGGCGGTCTCGGGTTGCACGTCGACCCGCAAACCGAATTCGGCGGCGGTCTCGGCGGTCTTGGGCCCGATGCAGGCGACGATCGTCCGCGCGTGCGGCTTGCCGGCGATGCCGACCAGGTTGCGCACCGTCGAGCTCGACGTAAAGCACACCGCGTCAAAACCACCGGTCTTGATCATTTCCCGAGTGGCGGCCGGCGGCGGCGCCGCACGCACCGTCCGGTAGGCGGTGACGTCCTCGATCTCCCAGCCGCGTTCGCGCAGCCCCTCGGCCAGCGTCTCGGTCGCGATGTCGGCGCGCGGCAACAGCACCCGGTTCACCGGGTCGAAAATGCTGTCGTAGTCCGGGAATTCGTCCAGCAGGCCCAGTGACGACTGCTCACCGGCGGGCACCAGCTCGGGGCTGATCCCGAACGCGCGGACCCGGTCGGCGGTCGATTCGCCCACGCAGGCGATCTTCACCCCGGAGAACGCGCGGGCATCGAGGCCGAACTCACCGAACTTCTCCCACACCGCGCGCACCGCGTTGGTGGAGGTGAACACCACCCACTGGTAGCGGCCGTCGACCAGACCCTTGACCGCACGCTCCATCTGCGCGGGGCTGCGCGGTGGCTCAACGGCAATCGTCGGCACCTCGATCGGCAACGCGCCATGCGCGGTCAGCCGCTCGCTCATCTCGCCGGCCTGGTCCTTGGTGCGCGGCACCAGCACGGTCCAGCCGTACAGTGCGCGGCTCTCCCACCAGTTCAGCTTGGCCCGGTTGTGCACCGTCTTGCCGATCGTCACCACCACCGGCGACGGCGCAGCGGGATCGGCGCCGACCACGATGGAGGACTCGGTCAGCCCGCCCAGCGTCGACTCCACCGAGCGCTGCGCGCAGGTGGTGCCCGAGGACGTCACCACGCACGGAGTTGTGTCGGCGAGGCCGTACTCGATCAAAGTGCGTGCCGCGTCGGCCACGTGCGACGAGGTGGCGTGCAAAATCAGCGGGCCCGGTGCGGCGGCCAATGCTCCCCAATCCACGTCACCGCGCACGTCGGCAACAGTGTGCGACGAGCCCAGCGGCAACCCGGCATACGTCGGCACCGCGCAACTGGCGGCCAGGCCGGGCACCACCTCGAAGTGCAGGTGGCTGCGGGCAACGGCGTTCACCTCGGTGATCACCGCGTCCACCGATAGTGGATCACCGGCGACCAGTCGCACCACGTCCGTCCCGGTACGGGCCTCGGCGACCAGCGTCTTGGCCACCTCGGCCGGATCCCCCAGCGCCGGGCGGATGTCGGGTCCTACCGACACCACCGCGGCGGCTTGTTCGTTGGTAGCGGTCCCTTCGGCATTCCCGCCCTCCGACTGCACACTCGGCTCGGCCGGAGCGGGCCCGGACACCGGCGGCAAATCCTTGCCGATCAGCGCCAGCACCGGCTCGGGCACATCGGGGTCAATGAACACCAGGGGGGCATTCGCAAGCACTGTCGCGGCCCGCGTCGTCAGCAGGGCCGGGTCGCCGGGACCCGAACCCACGAATATGATGCGGCCGGGCCTCGGCTTACGCCCTCGCGTCGTCATCAGTGTCCCTCCCAGTTACTTCCTCGTGCGGGTTTGTTACCGCGCCGCCGACATGAGTTCCCGTGCCCCCAGTTCGAACAGCTCGGCGGCCACCGAGAGCCCGAGCTCTCGTGCCCGATCCGGACTGCCGATTCCGGACGCGCGGATCACGTCGGATCCGTCCAGCGCCGCCACGCAGCTGCGCAGCGACAGCTCTTCGAAGACTCGGCCGTCCTCGTCAATGGACTCGACCACCTCGGCGATCGCCCCCACTGGCGCGGAGCAACCCGCCTCCAGTTCGGCGAGCAGGGCACGCTCGGCGGTGACGGCCGCGCGGGTGTCCGCGTCGTCGAGCTCGGCCAGCAGTGCCGCCAGGCGGGTATCCCCGGCGCGGCACTCGACGGCGAGCGCTCCTTGAGCCGGTGCCGGCAACACCTGCACCGGCTCCAGCGTCTCGGTGACATCACCGAGACGCCCTAGTCGGGCCAGACCCGCCCGGGCTACCACGATTGCGTCCAAATCACCGCTGCTTACCCTGTTCAACCTGGTATCTAGGTTGCCTCTTAGGGGGCGGATTTCCAAACCGAGACCCAGTGCTCTAAGCTGCGCGGCCCGGCGGGGCGATGAGGTGCCCACCACCGAGCCCGTCGGCAGCTGTGCCAGCACTAACCCGTCGCGGGCCACCACCGCGTCGCGAGGGTCCTCACGACGCGGTATGGCGGCGATCACGAACCGCGGATCGTCGGCGGTCGGCAAGTCCTTGTGCGAATGCACCGCCGCGTCCACCCGCCCGTCGTCGATGGCTTCGCGGAGTGCGGCGGTAAAGGCGCCGACACCGATGCTGGCGATCGGCTCCGACGAGCGGTCGCCCTCGGTGCTGATGGTGACCAGCTCGGCGGGATGACCGTTGGCGACCAGGGCATCCCGAATGCCACCGGCTTGGGTGGTGGCCAGCAAGCTACCCCGGGTGCCTATCCGAATCACGTCAGCCAAGTGGCTACTCAGCGGAATCTGTTGAGACAGAAGGCAATTCACCCGCTGTGGCGACGGCGTCAACCGACGTCTGGTCGAGTTCGAACAGCTCGCGCAGCGCCTCGGCGTAGCTGTCGCCGCCGGGCGCGCTGGCCAGCTGCTTGATCCGCACGGTCGGCGCATGCAGCAGCTTGTCGACCACCCGCCGCACGGTGCGGGCCACCTCGTCGCGGTGTGCGGCCTCGAGTCCGGGCAGCCGGTTGTCCAGGCGCAGCAACTCGGCCTCGACGACGTCGGCGGCGCGTTGGCGCAGCGCGGTCACCGTCGGCGTGACCTCCGCCATCCGCTGCCCGGCGAGATACGTGGCGACTTCGGTGGCGACGATGTGGCGGGCGGCGTCGGTGTCAGCGGCCGCAGCGCGGGCTGACGGTTCCCGCTGTACACGGTCCATGTCGACGACCCATACGCCCGGCAGCCCGGCGACCGCGGGGTCGACGTCGCGCGGCATGCCCAGGTCGCAGATCACCAGCGGCTCGTCGGTTTCGTCGCGGCGGGTGGCGGCCAGCGCGTGGTGTACGTCGGCCAGCGACACCACCGGGCGCACCGCGCCGGTGCAGCTCACCACCACGTCGGCATCGGCTAGCGCGGTAGGCAGCCGGTCAAGGCCGACCGCTTCGGCTCCGGCGCCCGATTCGCGGATCCTGCGGGCCAGCCGCTGCGCCCGGGGCAGCGACCGGTTGACGACGTGGATGTCCCGCACGCCGGCCCGGGCCAGGTGGGCCGCCGCCAGGGCACCCATCGCGCCGGCGCCGACGACCACGGCGGTCTTGCCGTTCAGACCGCCCAGCTTGGTTTGGGCCATGCCGAGGGCGACGGAGACCACGGAGGCGCCTGCGGCGTCGATCGCGGTCTCGCTGTGCACCCGTTTGCCGACCGCCAGCGCGCGCTGGGCCAGCTCATGCAGCACCCGACCCACAGTGTGGTTGGTCTCGGCGGCGGCGTAGGCACGGCGCACCTGGCCGAGCACCTGCTGCTCGCCCACCACCGCGGAATCCAGACCGCTGGCCACGGCGAACAGGTGCTCGACGGCAGCCTCGCTGTAGCGGACATAGGCGTATTTGGTCAGGTCACCCAGCGACATCCCGGAATGCTCGGAGAGCACCTGCCCGATGACCGACAGACCGCCGTGGAAGGCGTCGACCACGGCGTAGACCTCGACCCGGTTGCAGGTGGACAGCACCATGGCCTCGGTGACCAGCGGCGACTGCATCATCTGGTCGATGATCTTGATCTGGTCGGATTCGTCGTTGCTGAGCTGCTCCAGAACGGAGACCGGCGCGCTGCGGTGCGACACCCCGAAGAGCAGGACGCTCACGGCTGCATCACCTGGCCTGCTCCCTTGCTATCACCAGTGATCGAACTGACGTCCACGGTAGACGTTTTACAGGTGGGCCACCAAATTTGCGCGCTCGTCACCTGGGCTTCCCCAGATCTTCGCGTAGCCGGGGCTCGTCGACCTCCCAGTAGCTGTGCTCGCGGCCGTCGAGCAGGACCACCGGCAGCCGGTCACCGAACTCGGCGCGCAGGCTGGCGTCGCCCGCCGCGGCGGCGGCATCGACGTCGGTGGTCGACAGGTCGAAGTCGAGTTCGGCGGCGAGATCCCTGAGCTGCGCGTGCACCCGATCGCAGATCGTGCAGCCGGCGCGGGTCAACAGCTGCACCTGTGAACGGCTCATGACCCCAGTCTGGCAGCGGTCAGGGTGAATTGTGGCGGGCGTGGCAGATGGTTACGGTTGCCGCTATGGCTGAGCGCGAGGTTTTGCGGGTTCACCCTGAGGCGATGCAAGGGGCTTCGCAGGCGTTGTCGGGTGCGGCAAAAGACTTGCACAGCAGGCTTATTGAGCTTGACGGTCAAGTTCAGGAAATGCTGGCCGGCTGGCAGGGCGGAGCAGGCGGCGCTTATGGCCGGGCCTGGGATCTGTGGCATAGCGGTGCCGCTGAGGTGCAGCAGGGATTGGCGAAATTGGCCAATGCCGTCGGTGTCGT
>DASQSQ010000131.1:0-2271 GCA_035642315.1 Mycobacterium sp. | reverse complement strand
GTGGGGCGGCTACGCCGAGCACTACACCGACGACGACGGCCATGACCGCGTCCGGTGGGTGCCGGGCCGGCTGCTGAAGGGCACCGCCTACGACACACCCATCCAGGGCTACGGCGTCAACAACTGCAACGTGCTGACGTTGTGGAGCGCGCGGGCCGTCAAGTCGTTCGCGCTGGATGCCTTCAACACCGGCGACTACTACAAGGCGGTCGAGGACGAGGTCACCTCCGAGACGGTGACCAAGGTGCTCTACCCCAATGACGAACCGGAGGCCGGCAAGCGGCTGCGCCTGCTGCAGCAGTACTTCTTTGTGTCCTGCTCGTTGCAGCACGTGCTGCACATCATGGACGATCTCGCCGACGCGGGCGTCAGGGAACTCCCCCAGCGATTTGCCTTGCAGCTCAACGACACCCATCCGTCGATCGCGGTCGCCGAGCTCATGCGGCTGCTGGTCGACGAGCGCGATCTCGACTGGGACGAGGCGTGGAGCATCACCGTCGCGACGTTCGGCTACACCAACCACACCTTGCTGCCCGAGGCGCTGGAGACCTGGCCGCTGGAGATGTTCTCCGAGTCGCTGCCGCGCCACCTCGAGATCATCTACGAGATCAACCGCCGGTTCCTCGACGAGGTGCGCGCCGTGTTCCCCGGCGACGAGGACCGGCTCCGCCGGATGTCGCTGATCGGCGAGGACGGCGGCAAGAAGGTCAGGATGGCGCACCTGGCGACCGTCGGCAGCCACGCCATCAACGGTGTCGCCGCCCTGCACTCGGAGCTGCTGAAAGAGAGCGTGCTCAAGGACTTCTTCGAGCTGTGGCCCGAGCGGTTCAGCAACAAGACGAACGGCGTGACGCCACGGCGCTTCCTTGCGCTGGCCAACCCGGGGCTGCGGGAACTGCTGGACCGCACCGTCGGTGAGGGCTGGCTGACCGACCTGACGAAACTGCGCGGGCTGGAGCCGTTCATCGAAGAGCACTCCTTCCGCCAGCAATGGCGCGACGTGAAACGCGGCAACAAGGCACGCCTCGCCAAATTCCTCCGCTCGGCAACCGGCGTCGAACTGAACCCGGACTGGATGTTCGACGTCCAGGTCAAGCGCATCCACGAATACAAGCGTCAGCACCTCAACGTGCTGCACATCATCGCGCTGTACCACCGGCTCAAGCAGAACCCCGGGATGTCGATTCCGCAGCGGGCCTTCATCTTTGGCGGCAAGGCCGCTCCGGGCTACTTCATGGCCAAGCGGATCATCAAGTTGATCAACGCCGTCGGGGAGACGATCAACAACGACCCGGAGATCAACCGGTTCCTGAAGGTGGCATTCGTGCCGAACTTCAGCGTGAAAAACGCGCACATGATCTACCCGGCCGCCGATTTGTCCGAGCAGATCTCCACCGCGGGCAAGGAAGCGTCCGGCACCGGGAATATGAAGTTCATGATCAACGGCGCGTTGACCATCGGCACGCTGGACGGGGCGAACGTCGAGATGCGCGAAGAGGCCGGACCGGAGAACTTCTTCCTGTTCGGCCTGACCGAGTCCGAGGTCGAGGCGGTCAAAGCGAAGGGCTACCATCCGGCCGAGTACATCGACGGTAACGACGAGCTGCGTGCGGTGCTGGATCTGATTGCCAACGGGACGTTCTCGCACGGAGACACCGAGGTGTTCAAGCCGCTGGTGGACAACCTGCGCTACGACGACCCGTTCCTGGTCTGCGCCGACCTCGCGTCCTATATGGCCTGTCAGGAGCAGGTGAGCGCGGCGTGGCAGGACCGGGACGCCTGGACGAAGATGTCCATCTTGAATACCGCACGCAGCGGGAAGTTCTCGTCGGATCGTGCCATCGCCGAGTACTGCGACGACATTTGGAGCGTCTGGCCGCTGACCGTCAGCATGTGAACCGCCCGCATCCTGGACCGGGTCGGGCCTAGGATTTCGGCATGCCGATTCTTGGAGACGCAACTGCCGTCATTGCGCGAGTAGCCAGGTCGACGTCGAATGCGTTGAGAGTTCAGCTCACCACCCCCGACGGCACCGAGTTGGCGCATGCCCAACAAAAGGCCGGCGTCGCTGTGTTGCTCGGATATAAGAACGGCGGCAAAAGCAACTACGTGCTGTCCAACCCCGCCGGTGACGAACTCCGCATCGCCGTCGGTAAAACCACCACCGTCACAAGGCAGAACACACCGATAGGAAAAATTGTGCCGGCCGACGGCGCGGCACGGTTCGAATCCGGTGGTGGCACCGTCCTTGCGGTGGTGCAGCCGCACAGC
>DASQSQ010000130.1:0-5538 GCA_035642315.1 Mycobacterium sp. | reverse complement strand
CCCGCGACGCCGACACGCTCGGCACTTTTCTCGCCGCGGCGCATCATCACCGGCTGGAGCAAAGCAAACTCGATGTCAACCGCGACTACCTGGGTGTGCTCGCCGCGGAGGGCATGCTGCGGCCAGATCTGGATCTGGAGGATCTCGACTACACCCTGCCCACCATCGTCTTCGGTTTCTTTGCCGCAGAACCTTTTCACCCGCCGGCTATCACGCTGACCTTGGAACAGAAGGCCGATCAGCTCGCCGAGACGATCCACCGTGCTTTCGAGCCAACCAAGGCGCCGAGCAGCGGCACGGCGAAACGCGCTGCAGACAAAGCCCTTCCGATTTTGGAGCGGCTGGCCCGAGACCACCGGATGGCGACCTACGGAGGCGATCACAATGACTGAACTGGCAACGGATCTCGCCCGCCCGCGCGGGCGGTACGGCGTCGACGGGGATTACCGACTGATTCCGGCGCCGGTCCTGCTGGCCGGGTATCTGCTGTTATGTCTTGCCGCAACGGTTTTGGCGGGCCTGTGGCTGGTGGCTGGGCGAACGTTGCCGGGGCTCGGGGCGGCAGTCGTTGCCGTCCTGCTGATCGCCGCCGGGGTGAGCGTTCGGCGGTTCAGCCGGCGAGGAAAGTTCGAAGTGTGGGCACGCCTACTCACCGGGATGGGACTGCGGGGCGACGAGCGGGTGCTCGACCTCGGCTGCGGACGCGGTGCGGTGCTGTTGATCGCGGCCAAGTTGGTGCCGCGCGGAAGTGCTGTGGGCGTGGACATCTGGCGGGCCGACCAGACCGGCAACTCCATGCAGGCGACGCTGGCGAACGCCGATGTCGAGGGCGTCGCCGACCGAGTCGAGCTGCACACCCGGGACATGACCGCTCTTCGGTTTCCAGACGAGTCTTTCGATCTCGTCGTGAGTAACCTCGCGATCCACAATCTGCCGGACAACGACGCGCGGCGCGCCGCAATCGACGAAGCGGTCCGGGTGCTGCGCCCGGGCGGCCACGTGGTGATCGCCGACCTCGGCTTCACCCGGCTGTATGCCAGCCGCCTTCAGCAACGCGGCATGGCCGACGTCAGGCGCCGAGACCTTGGTTGGCGCGCATGGTGGGGACTACCGTTCTTCCGCACCCACGCCGTCACCGCGACCAAGCCCGGGCCAAACCGGTGAGCACGAAGTCGGTGTCCCGAGTGGTGGCGTTGGAGGAGGCGTTTGCGCACCCACGGGTATGGGAGTTGTTTCCCGAGTCGCTGCAACGGAAATACCAGCCCGTCCAGGCCCGGCTCAGCGACGTCGGAGCCGAGCGCATCCGTCTGATGGACGCCGCGGGGATCGACGTGCAGGTGCTCTCACACGTCCAACCCGGTATCCAAGTGCTTGCCGACGAGCAGGCTGAGTTGGCGATCGCGGTGAGTCGCGAAGTCAACGACTGGTTGGCAGAGGCGGTCGCCGCATACCCGGCGCGGTTCGCGGGCTTTGCCATGCTGCCGACTCAGTCACCGGCTCACGCCGCGGACGAGCTGGAGCGCGCCGTCGGCGACCTCGGCTTCAAAGGCGCGTTGATCAACGGGCACACCAACGGCCGCTATCTTGATGATCCGTCGTTCGACGTGCTGCTCGGCCGGGCTGAATCATTGGGCGTTCCCATCTACATTCATCCCACTGACCCGCCGCAGGCGGTAACAGATTGCTACTACGCGCCTTTCGATCCGGCGCTGGTACCCACCTGGGGCTGGCCGGTGGAAACCGGAACGCATCTGCTCAGGCTGATCTGCGCGGGCGTGTTCGACCGCCATCCGAATCTCAAGGTCATCGTCGGGCACATGGGAGAACTGCTCCCATTCTGTTTCACCAGGCTCAACGTCGGCATGACGATGGCCGGGTGGTTGCTATCAGCCGATGCCGACGACCCACCGATGCGAAACAGCGTCGGCTACTACCTGCGAGAAAACGTCTTCATCACCAGCAGCGGCGTGTTCGATGTGCCGGTGTTCGATTGTGCCCGAGCGATGTTGGGCCTCGACAACCTCATGTTCTCCGTTGACCATCCGTTCCAGGACAACTTCGCCGCGATGGAATTCCTTGAACGCTGTGACCTTTCCCCGGCGGACAAGGAGCGGTTCGCGCACGGCACCGCGGACAAGATCTTGAAGCTTGACGATCAGCGGGGTGAGATTGGCATCGGGAGTCCTGCCGTCGGCGACGCTTGGTACCGGTGGTCCAGCCGCGCCAAGTCGAAAATCGGCAGGACGTTGATCTCGGCACTCGTCAAGTGACGAGCCAAAAGCCTTACAGCGGAATGTTCTTGTGGCGTCCGCGCCGCGCCGGCGCCTCGGCCAGCGCCGCGGTCAGCCTGCTGCGGGTGTGTGCGGGATCGATCTTCTCGTCGACGACGCCGATGTCGATAGCGTTGTCCACGCCGCCGGCGATCCGCTCGTGCTCGGCGGCCAGCTCGTCGTGCAGCGCTTCGCGCTCGTGATCGGGTGCGGCCGCGAGCTTCTTCTTGTGCAGAATGCCGACAGCTGCCTTGGCGCCCATCACCGCGACCTCGGCGTCCGGCCAGGCGAACACCTTGGTGGCGCCCAACGAACGTGAGTTCATCGCAATGTAGGCCCCGCCGTAGATCTTTCGGGTAACCAGGGTGACGCGCGGAACGGTGGCCTCGCCGAACGCGTGCAAGAGTTTGGCCCCGCGGCGCACCACGCCGCCCCACTCCTGGTCCACACCCGGCAGGTAGCCGGGCACGTCGACGATCACGATCAGCGGGATGCCGAACGCGTCGCACAGTCGCACGAAACGTGCTGCCTTCTCGGCGCTTTCCGAGTTGAGGCAGCCGCCGAGCCGCAGCGGGTTGTTGGCCAGCACGCCGACCGAGCGGCCCGACAACCGGCCCAGGCCGACCACCATGGACGGCGCCCACTTGGCCTGGAACTCGTCAAAGGACGGCGTGCCGTCATCATTCGAGTCGAGCAGCGCGGTGACGAGCGGGTGCACGTCGTAGGCGCGCCGTGGCGACTCCGGCAGCAGCGCGTGCAGGTCGGTGTCGTGCGCCTCGGCCTTACTGCGGTCGAAATGCCCTTGCTGGCAGAACAATCCGACCAACCGGCGACCACGCTCGTACGCGTCGGATTCGTCGTCGGCGACGATGTGGCATACGCCGGACTTCTTGTGATGAGTGTCCGGGCCGCCCAGCGAGGCCATGTCCACGTCCTCGCCGGTGACGCTGCGCACGACGTCGGGCCCGGTGACGAACACCCGGCCCTCCGGCGCCATGATGACGACGTCGGTCAGCGCCGGCCCGTAGGCAGCGCCGCCGGCGGCGAAACCGACCACCACCGAGATCTGCGGGACGTACCCGGACGCCCGGATCATCGCCTCGAACACCAGCCCCACGGCGTGCAGTGCCTTCACACCCTCGGCCAGCCGCGCACCGCCGGAATGCCAGAGGCCCACGATCGCGCTCTGCTCTTCGATGGCGGTGTCGTAGGCGTTGACGATGTGGGTGCAGCCTTCGAGACCCATCGCACCGCCCATGACGGTGCCGTCGGTGGCAAACGCGACGGTGCGCACGCCGTTCACGGTTCCGCCGGCGGCCAGCACACCCGAGCGGTCACGCTCGTGCAGTAGTTCGATGCTGCCTTCGTCGAAGAACCTGCTGAGGCGCAGCAGCGGATCGCGCGGGTCGAGTGACTCGTCTACCGCGTCCGGGGCCAGGGTCGTCATCGCAGGTCTCCTGTTTCGCTGATGGTTCGATTTAATAACGGCCAAACGTGATTGCGACGTTGTGGCCGCCGAATCCGAACGAATTATTGATGGCGTACTGGTAGTCGCCGGCCCGTGGTTTGCCGGCCACCACGTCGAGATCGATCTCCGGGTCCAGGTTGACCAGGTTGAGGGTGGGCGGCACGACCTGGTCGCGCAGTGCCATAACGGTCAAGATCGACTCCACGGCGCCGACTGCGCCGACCGAGTGGCCCAGCGCGGACTTGGGTGCGTACACCGCCGCGTTCCCGCCGTGCGGGCCCAGCGCGTTGTTGATGGCCTTGCCCTCGGCCAGGTCACCGACGGAGGTGCCGGTGGCGTGGGCGTTGACGTGGCTGATGTCGGCCGGGGTGAGACCGGCGAGTTGGACCGCACGCGTCATCGCATGCCCGGCCCGCAGGCCGTTGGGATCAGGCGCCACCATGTGGAAGCCATCCGAGGTGACGCTGGCACCCATGATCCGGGCCAGGATGTTGGCGCCGCGCGCCTTGGCGTGCTCTTCGGTCTCGATGACCATCAGCGCGCCGGCCTCCCCGAACACAAAACCACTGCGGTCTTTGTCGAACGGGCGGCAGGCGCCGGCTGGGTCGTCGTTATTGGTGGACAACACAATGCGCATCTGGGCGAATCCTGCGATGGGCACCGCCTCGATCTTGGTCTCGACGCCACCGCAGATTGCGATGTCGGCTTCGCCGAGCGCAATCTGTTGCCAGGCGTGGGCGATCCCCTCCGAACCGGACGCGCAGGCCGATACCGCGGTCATCACGCCGGCCTTGGCCCCGCGCTGCAGCCCGATCGCCGCCGCCGCGCCGTTGGGCATGTACATCTGCACGACCAGCGGCGAGACGGCCTTCAAACCCTTTGCGCGCATGCCGTCGTAGGCGAAGATCAGCTCCTCACTGGAGCCGATGCCGGTGCCGATGGACACCAGCAACCGGTTGGTGTCCACCTCGGGTGAGCCGGCGTTTTCCCACACCCGCCGGTTCAGCACCGTGGCCATCTTCTGCAGATAACCCATCCGGCGGCTCTCGACGCGGTCCAGCTGGCTGTCGAACTCCTCGAGCAGATGCCCACCGATGCGGACCGGCAGGTCGTACTCCTCCACGAACGGGTCGTCGAGCGTGCGGATCCCACTTTGCCCGTCCAGCAGCAACTTCCACGTGGTCTCCACGTCGGTTGCCAGGGCGGTCGTCATGGCAATGCCGGTGACGACGATGTTGGGGAAACCGTTCCCCGTAGCCAACGATGGCGATGTTGACATGGGCTCGCGAACGTTCCTTTCCTGCTTGTCCGGCTCAGTACCGCCCGAAGACCAGCGCGACGTTGTGTCCGCCGAATCCGAACGAGTTGTTGATGGCGTACTTGTAGTCGCCATAACGTGGCTCGCCCGCGACGACGTCGAGGTCGATCTCGGGATCAGGGGTGTGATAATTCAGTGTCGGTGGTATGACGCCATCTCGCAGCGTGAGCACCGTCAGCACGGATTCCAGCGAACCCACCGCGCCGATGGAATGGCCCAGCGCCGACTTTGGCGCATAGACCGGGGCCTGCTCGCAGCCGGCCACCCGCAGCGCATTAGCTTCTGCCGTGTCACCGATCGGTGTGGCGGTAGCGTGCGCGTTGACGTGGTCGACGTCCTTAGGCGACAAGCCCGCAAGCTCCAGCGAGCGGGTCATCGCCCGTCCGGCCCGCAGGCCGTTGGGATCAGGCGCCACCATGTGGAAGGCGTCCGACGTGATGCCGGCACCCATCAACCGGGCCAGCGGCTTGGCGCCGCGCGCC
>DASQSQ010000129.1:0-15010 GCA_035642315.1 Mycobacterium sp. | reverse complement strand
TTAGATTCTCGCGTGGCGACCCGCAGCGCCCGGCTGCGCCGCGCTTGCGATCGCCACGGTTCTCGCGTGGCGACCCGCTGCGCCCGGCTGCGCCGCGCTTGCGATCGCCACGGTTCTCGCGTGGCGACCCGCTGCGCCCGGCTGCGCCGCGCTTGCGATCGCCACTAGCTCGACCTGAGCATGTTGCGCAGCACGTACTGCAAGATGCCCCCGTTGCGGTAGTAGTCGGCTTCACCCGGTGTGTCGATGCGCACCACCGCGTCGAATTCGATTGTGTCCGCACCTTGCTTGCTGGCCTTGACGTGCACCGTCTTTGGCGTCTTGCCGTTGTTGAGCGCTTCGATGCCGGTGATGTCGAATACCTCAGTGCCGTCGAGTCCCAACGACTCGGCGGTTTTGCCCTCTGGGAACTGCAGAGGGATCACGCCCATACCGATCAGGTTGGAGCGGTGGATGCGCTCGAAAGACTCGGTGATCACCGCACGCACGCCCAGCAGTAGCGTGCCTTTGGCCGCCCAGTCCCGCGACGAGCCTGATCCGTACTCCTTGCCACCGAGCACGACCAGCGGAATGTCTTTTGCCGCATAGTTTTGCGCAGCGTCGTAGATGAAGGCCTGCGGTCCGTCGGGCTGCGTGAAGTCGCGGGTGTATCCACCGGAGACCCCTTCAGCTATGGCGTCCAGCAGTTTGTTGCGCAGCCGGATGTTGGCGAACGTGCCGCGGATCATCACCTCGTGGTTGCCGCGCCGCGAGCCGAAGGAGTTGTAGTCCTTGCGCTCGACACCGTGCTCGTCGAGATACTGCGCCGCCGGGGTGCCCGGCTTGATGCTGCCGGCTGGCGAAATGTGGTCGGTGGTCACCGAGTCTCCGAGCAGCGCCAGCACCCGCGCGCCGGTGATATCGCTGACCGGCTCCGGGTCGGCAGGCATCCTGTCGAAGTACGGGGGTTTGCGCACATAGGTCGAGTCGGCGTCCCACTCAAAGGTGTTGCCGCTGGGGGTGGGCAGGTTGCGCCACCGCTCGTCGCCCTTGAAGACGTCGGCATAGTTCTTGACGAACATCTCCTGATTGATCGCCGACGCGATGGTGTCGGAGACGTCTTTCTGCGAAGGCCAGATGTCATGCAAGAAGACGTCGTTGCCGTCGTTGTCCTGGCCCAGCGGTTGCGAGTCGAAATCGAAGTCCATCGAACCGGCCAGCGCGTAGGCGACCACCAGCGGCGGCGAGGCCAGGTAGTTCATCTTCACGTCCGGGTTGATGCGGCCCTCGAAGTTCCGGTTCCCGGACAGCACCGCGGCGACGGAAAGGTCGTTGTCGTTGACGGCCTTCGAGATCTCTTCGGGCAGCGGGCCGGAGTTGCCGATGCAGGTGGTGCAGCCGTAGCCGACAAGGTAGAAGCCGAGCTTCTCCAAATAGGGCCAGACCCCCGCCTTTTCGTAGTAGTCGCTGACGACCTGCGAGCCCGGCGCCATCGTGGTCTTCACCCAGGGCTTGGAGGTGAGGCCCTTTTCGACGGCGTTGCGCGCCAGCAGCGCCGCGCCGAGCATCACCTCGGGGTTGGACGTGTTGGTGCATGAGGTGACGGCGGCGATCACCACCGCGCCGTGGTCGAGTACGAATTCGCCGAGCTCGTCGGACTTCACCGTCACCGGGTTGCTCACCCGGCCCTTGGCGTGTTTCGCGGCCGACTGCACCGGTTTGTGGTCGTCAGCGTGGCCGTTGCTCAGTGCGCCTGGGTCACTGGCCGGGAACGTCTCGTCGACCGCCTCGTCCAGCTTCGAGTAGTCCTTCTTGTCCGGGTCGTCGCCAACGTAGGTGGGGATCTGCTCGCGGAACGTGGATTTGGCCTTGGACAATGCGATTCGATCCTGCGGCCGCTTCGGTCCTGCGATCGAGGGCACCACGTCGGCCAGGTTCAGCTCGAGGTACTCGGAGAACTCCGGCTCATGCTTGGGGTTGTGCCACAAGCCCTGCTCTTTGGCGTAAGCCTCGACCAGCGCGAGTTGCTCTTCGTTGCGCCCGGTGAACCGCAAGTAGTCGATGGTCTCGTCGTCGATCGGGAAAATTGCTGCGGTGGAACCGAATTCGGGACTCATGTTGCCCAGCGTCGCGCGATTGGCCAGCGGCACTTCGGCCACGCCCTCGCCGTAGAACTCGACGAACTTGCCGACTACGCCGTGCTTGCGCAGCTTCTCGGTGACGGTGAGCACGACGTCGGTGGCGGTCACGCCGGGCTGGATCTCACCGGTGAGTTTGAAGCCGACCACCCGCGGGATCAGCATCGAGACGGGCTGACCGAGCATCGCGGCTTCGGCTTCGATTCCGCCCACACCCCAGCCCAATACGCCCAGGCCGTTGACCATCGTGGTGTGCGAGTCGGTACCGACGCAGGTGTCCGGGTAAGCGACCCCGTCGCGCTCCATGACCACGTGTGCGAGGTATTCGATGTTGACCTGGTGCACGATGCCGGTGCCCGGCGGCACCACTTTGAAGTCGGCGAAGGCGCCCTGCCCCCAGCGCAAGAATTGGTAGCGCTCGCCGTTGCGCTGGTATTCGATTTCGACGTTGCGCTCGAACGCGTCGGCGCGGCCGAATAGATCCGCGATCACCGAGTGATCGATCACCAGGTCGGCCGGCGCCAGCGGGTTGACCTTCTCGGCGTCGCCGCCCAGATCCCCGATGGCCTCACGCATGGTGGCCAGGTCGACGATGCACGGCACACCGGTGAAGTCCTGCATGACGACGCGGGCGGGCGTGTACTGGATCTCGATGCTGGGCTCGGCCGACGAGTCCCAGTTCGCAATCGCCTGGATGTGGTCCTTGGTGATGTTGGCGCCGTCCTCGTTGCGCAGCAGGTTTTCCGCGAGCACCTTGAGGCTGTAGGGGAGTTTCTCTGTGCCGGGCACGGCGTCGAGGCGATAGATCTGATAACTCTTGTCGCCGACCGCCAGGGTGTTGCGCGCTTCGAATGAATTCACCGAATCTTTGCTGGTCACATCAACTCCCGGGATTTAGTTCTGGTCGCCGACGGGCCGTGTCGACGATTCCAGTCTAACAGTACGCTTGTCCTGTATTCCAGGCGACCACCCCTACGCCTCGCCTTCGCCTCGTGAGATTGCACTCATTGCGACGAGCCTCGGCGTGTTGTCGCAGCGGTTTATGTGTCGCGGTGATGCGGGCCGCAGGCGGGCGACATGGCCGGCGGCGGTACGGTCTTGGACCGTGACCACCCCGCACGCGCCGCTCTATATACCGGGCGAGATCTGCGGCACCGTCGGTGCCGATCCGGCGACACCGCCCGAGCAGTGCCTGGTGATCGTGCAGGAGCAGGTCACCGCAAAAAACATCAGCGCACCCGCGGCGGTCACGCCGGCGCTGCTGCAGGTGATCGACCAAGCGCACCACGACGGAATCGACCTCAAGATCGTCGTCCTCGATCACAACCCCGGGAACGACACCCCGCTTCGCGACATCGCGACCAGAGTCGGCGCCCAACACACCGATGCCACCGTGCTGGTGCTCAGCCCAAACTTCGTGGGCAGCTACAGCACACACTTCCCACGCTCGACGCTGGAGATCGGGGAAGACAACGCCAAGGCCGGCAACCCGGTGGTCTCTGCGCAGAATTTCTTGCACCAGCTCAGCACGCCGCAGTTTCCCTGGACCGCGTTCACCGTCGTGCTCCTCATCGGTGTGCTGGCGGCGGTGATCGGCACCCGCATCATGCAATTGCGCACTAGGCGCTCAGCAACGTCGTCAGAAGAAGCGGCAGCAACCGCGGAAGAAGCCGGCCAGAACGTCTAACTCGCCGTATTCGGCTTGTGTCGGATAAACGCGGCGCCCGTACGAAAGTCGCGGGCAAATCAGCGATGTCACCGTACGGTCACAGTTCTCGGACAAACACACTCGTAATTTGTTACTAAAGTTTCTATTGGTTCAGATGTGACATACGGTGCAAAGGATGCTTTTGATCTAAATCGCGCTTCCAGTGATTACTGGGGCCGACGCCGTCCGCCCGCGTTGAGCCATAGGAGATCCAAGTCGAATGAGACGCAACCGCCGCGGCTCGTCTTTCCGACTGGCCACCAGGCTCAGCCGTCGCCTTGCTCCGGTCATGCTCAGCGTGGCCGTGACGTTGTGGATCCCGGGCCTGGCAAATGCCGATCCGGGTGCCCAGCCGGACACCATGGCGAAACTGATCGCGGATGTCGCCCAGGCGAATCAGCGTCTGCAGGACCTCGGCGCGCAAATTCAGACCGAGGAAGAGAGCGTCAACAAGGCTGTGGTCGACGTCGAAACCGCGCGCGACAACGCCGCGGCCGCACAGCATCAGGTCGACGCCAGCCAGCAGGCGGTCCAGGATGCCAACGCCGCAATTGCCGCCGCCCAGAAGCGGTTTGACCGCTACGCGGTAGCCAGCTACGTCAACGGTCCGTCGGACAGTTACCTCAAGGCGGCCAGCCCTGATGACGTCATCGCGACCGCGGCCGCCGGACAGACCCTGGCCGCGAGTTCCCGGCAGGTGATGGACAACCTGCAACGAGCCCGCACCGAGCAAGTGAACAAGGAGTCGGCGGCGCGGCTGGCAAAGCAGAAAGCCGACAAGGCCGTCGCCGACGCCCAGTCCAGCCAGAACACTGCGGTGGCCGCACTGACCGACATCCACCGCAAGTTCGGCGAGCAACAGCAAGAAGTCAACCGATTGGCCGACGAGCGTAACGCGGCCCAAACCAGACTCGACGCCGCCCGCAATTGGTCGGCATCCGCGGGCGGACCGGGTGCCGGACCGCGGGCGGCGTCGTCCCCCGGTGACCGGTGGGATCCGGCGGCGCCGGGGTCTCCGAGCGCGCCGCGGGGGAACGGCGGCCAATGGGCCGGCGAATGGGACCCCACGTTGCCGATGGTGCCCAGCGCCAACGTTCCGGGTGACCCGATCGCGATCCTCAACAAGGTCCTGGGGATCTCGGCGACGTCGTCCGAAGTCACCTCAAACATGGGGCGCAGTTTTCTGCAGCAGCTGGGGTTGGCGCCCACGCCGACCGGCTTCACCAACGGCCGCATTCCGCGGGTGTACGGACGGCAGGCGTCCGAATATGTGATCCGGCGCGGGCTGTCGCAGTTGGGCGTGCCGTATTCGTGGGGTGGCGGCACCGCCGCCGGGCCGGGCAGGGGCATCGACTCAGGGGCCGGCACTGTCGGCTTCGACTGCTCGGGCCTGGTGCTGTACTCGTTCGCCGGCGTTGGCATCAAGCTGCCGCACTACTCGGGCTCCCAGTACAACCTGGGCCGCAAGATCCCATCCTCGCAGATGCGCCGTGGCGACGTGATTTTCTACGGCCCGGGCGGCAGCCAGCACGTGACGATCTATCTCGGTGACGGTCAGATGCTCGAGGCTCCCGACGTCGGGTTGAAGGTCCGGGTCGCACCGGTCCGCACCAGCGGTATGACGCCCTACGTAGTCCGCTACATCGAGTACTGACGCGGGAAGGATTTATGCGCCGCTGGACTACAAACGCCAAGAGGTTACGCCGGGCCGCGATGGTCTGGCCGGTTCTGGCTGCGGTCGCGATGCTGATCGTCCTGGCCGGTCCCGCGAACGCCGAGGACGGCGCGTGGGATCCCACGTTGCCGCCGACGATCAGCGCAGGCGCACCCGGAGACCCGGTTGCGATTGCCAACCAGTCGCTGCAGGCCACCGCGAACGCCACCCAGACCACGCTCGACATGGGCCGGCAATTTCTCAGCGGGCTCGGACTCAACCTGGGCGGTGGCGGCGCTGGCACCAGCCCCAACGGGGTACCGCGGGTCTACGGGCGGCAAGCCGTCGAGTATGTGATCCGCCGCGGGTCATCGCAGATGGGAGTGCCCTATTCGTGGGGCGGCGGCACCCTGAATGGCCCCAGCAAAGGCGTCGAATCCGGGGCTAACGTCGTCGGCTTCGACTGCTCGGGATTGGTTCGGTACAGCTTTGCCGGGGTGGGCGTGCTGATCCCCAGGTTCTCCGGCGACCAGTACAACGCCGGTCGCCACATTCCGCCGTCGCAGGCCAAGCGTGGTGACCTCATCTTCTACGGCCCCGGCGGGGGCCAGCACGTCACCATCTACCTGGGCAACGGCCAGATGCTGGAGGCGTCGGGTAGCGCCGGCAAAGTCACCGTCAGCCCGGTGCGGAAAGCCGGGATGACGCCGTTTTTGACCCGGATCATCGAGAACTGACGGGCGGTCCGCAGCGTCGCCGGGCGGGCCACGTCGACGGAATCCGGGTGGCCTGGAATAGTTGAACAAGGGCACGCCGCTGCCCCGCGACATTTCGTCGTGCGACAGTCGTGTCTTTTCGAACGTTGGAGGTTGGAGCCGTGGAGGGTAATCGATGACATCAGCAGGTGGGCCGCCCCCGGGCGCCGGTGATTTCTCGGGTCCGGGCGGAGCCGCGACGGGCCCGGCGCATGCGGCGCCGTCCGGCGGTGGCAACGGGCTGGCCGCCGAGGTGCACACCCTGGAACGCGCCATCTTCGAAGTCAAACGAATCATCGTTGGGCAAGACCAGCTCGTCGAGCGGATGCTGGTCGGCCTGCTGTCCAAGGGCCACGTCCTGCTCGAGGGCGTCCCCGGTGTCGCCAAGACGCTGGCGGTGGAGACCTTCGCGCGGGTGGTCGGCGGAACGTTCGCGCGCATCCAGTTCACCCCCGACCTGGTGCCCACCGACATCGTCGGTACCCGGATCTACCGCCAGGGCAAAGAGGAGTTCGACACCGAACTGGGGCCGGTGGTGGTCAACTTCCTGCTCGCCGACGAAATCAACCGGGCCCCGGCGAAGGTGCAGTCCGCACTGCTGGAGGTCATGCAGGAACGCCAGGTGTCGATCGGCGGCAAGAGATTCCCGCTGCCCAACCCGTTCCTGGTGATGGCGACGCAAAACCCGATCGAGCACGAGGGTGTCTACCCGCTGCCCGAAGCTCAGCGCGACCGGTTCCTTTTCAAGATCAACGTCGGCTACCCCTCACCCGAGGAAGAGCGCGAGATCATCTACCGGATGGGCGTGAAGCCACCCGAGCCCAAGCAGATCCTCAACACCGGTGACCTGCTGCGGCTTCAGGACATCGCCGCGAACAACTTCGTTCACCACGCGCTGGTCGACTACGTGGTGCGCGTCGTCACCGCCACTCGTCATCCCGAGCAACTCGGAATGAACGACGTCAAGAGCTGGATCTCGTTCGGTGCTTCGCCGCGTGCCTCCCTAGGCATCATCGCCGGCGCGCGCTCGCTCGCGTTGGTGCGAGGTCGCGACTATGTCATTCCGCAAGACATCGTCGAGGTCATCCCCGACGTGCTGCGGCACCGGCTGGTGCTCACCTATGACGCGCTCGCCGACGAGATCTCGCCGGAGATCATCATCAACCGGATCCTGCAGACCGTCGGCATGCCGCAGGTGAATGCCGTTCCGCAACAGGGCCATTCGGTACCCCCGGTGATGCAGGCCGCCGGCGCGGCTAGCGGTCGGTGACTGAACCCGAAGCCCCGGCGGGAGTCCATCCACCGTCGATGCAGCGGGGGCAGATCGACGACCCGAAGCTGTCGGCGGCGTTGCGCACGCTCGAGCTCACGGTCAAGCGCAAGCTCGACGGTGTCCTGCATGGCGACCACCTCGGCCTGATCCCTGGTCCGGGATCAGAGCCCGGGGAATCGCGCGAGTATCAGCCCGGCGACGACGTCCGCCGGATGGACTGGGCGGTTACCGCGCGCACGATGCACCCGCATGTGCGGCAGATGATCGCCGACCGCGAGCTGGAGACCTGGCTGGTCGTCGACTTGTCGGCCAGTTTGGATTTCGGCACGTCAGTCTGTGAGAAGCGTGATGTGGCGGTGGCCGCCGCGGCTGCCATCACCTTCCTCAACAGTGGCGGCGGGAACCGTCTCGGCGCGCTGATTGCCAACGGCGACAAGATGACTCGTGTTCCCGCGCGCTCCGGACGCCAGCACGAGCAGACGCTGTTGCGCACGATCGCCACCATGCCCAAAGCGCCGGTGGGCGTGCGCGGAGACTTGGCGGTGGCGATCGACGCGTTACGGCGTCCGGAACGGCGCCGCGGGATGGCCGTGATCATCAGCGACTTCCTGGGCCCGATCAACTGGATGCGTCCGTTGCGGGCCATCGCTGCGCGCCATGAGGTGCTGGGCATCGAAGTACTCGATCCCCGCGACGTCGAGTTGCCCGACATCGGCGACGTCATCTTGCAAGACGCCGAATCCGGTGTCACCCGCGAGTTCACCATCGACGAGCAGCTGCGCGATGACTTCGCCAAGGCCGCCGCGGCGCATCGCGCCGATGTGGCCCGCACGATGCGCAGTTGCGGAGCGCCGCTGCTGTCGCTGCGCACCGACCGGGATTGGATCGCCGACATCGTCCGTTTCGTCGAATCCCGTCGCCGCGGCGCACTGGCGGGTCGCCAGTGACGCGCGTCTTTCCCCGCAAGGACGTACACCTATGACACTGCCGCTGCTTGGGCCGATGACGCTGTCCGGCTTCGCCCACGCATGGTTTTTCCTTTTCCTGCTGGTCGTTTTGGGCCTGGTGGCGCTGTACGTCATCGTCCAGGTTGCCCGGCAGCGCCGAATGCTGCGCTTCGCCAACATGGAGCTGCTGGAAAGTGTCGCCCCCAAGCAGCCCACCCGATGGCGTCACTTGTCGGCCATCCTGCTGATCTCAGCGCTGGTGCTGTTTACCATCGCGATGGCCGGGCCGACGCATGATGTACGGATCCCGCGCAACCGTGCCGTTGTCATGCTGGTCATCGACGTGTCGCAGTCCATGCGGGCCACCGACGTCGAGCCCAACCGGATGGCCGCGGCCGAAGCGGCCGCCAAGGAATTCGCCGGCGAGCTCACCCCGGGCATCAACCTCGGGTTGATCGCCTACGCCGGGACGGCCACGGTTCTGGTGCAACCGACGACCAACCGGGACGCGACCAAAGCCGCGCTGGACAAGCTGCAGTTCGCCGACCGGACCGCCACCGGGGAGGGCATCTTCACCGCGCTGCAAGCCATCGCCACCGTGGGCGCGGTGATCGGGGGCGGCGACACCCCGCCGCCGGCACGGATCGTGTTGTTCTCCGACGGCAAGGAGACGATGCCGACCAACCCGGACAACCCCAAGGGTGCGTTCACCGCGGCGCGCACCGCCAAGGACCAGGGGGTGCCGATCTCGACGATCTCGTTCGGCACCCCGTATGGCTTCGTGGAGATCAACGGCCAGCGCCAGCCGGTGCCGGTCGACGACAGCACGATGAAGAAGGTGGCCGAGCTATCCGGCGGCAACCATTACGGCGCCTCGAATTTGCAGGAGCTCAAGCAGGTCTACGCGTCGCTGCAACAGCAGATCGGTTACGAGACGATCCGCGGCGATGCCAGCGTCGGGTGGTTGCGGCTGGGCTCGCTGGTGCTGGCGCTGGCCGGGCTCGCGGCCCTGCTGATCAACCGGCGGCTACCGACCTGACATCCGGCCGCGCCCCTGCCGGCATGCGAGGGGAGACTTCAGCCCCACCGCACCGAGGCGATAAGTTGACCGGGTGACTGACGTAGCCACCGATGGCGGCAAACCCGCATTCGTATCCCGTTCGGTCCTGGTCACCGGCGGAAACCGGGGGATCGGGCTGGCGATCGCACAGCGGCTGGCCGCAGACGGCCACAAGGTGGCCATCACGCACCGCGGGTCCGGGGTACCCGAGGGGCTGTTCGGCGTCGAGTGTGACGTCACCGACAACGAGTCCGTCGATCGCGCCTTCAAACAGGTCGAGGAGCACCAGGGTCCGGTCGAGGTGGTGGTGTCCAACGCCGGCGTCTCCGCTGACGCGTTCCTCATCCGGATGACAGAAGAGAGATTCGAAAAGGTCATCGACGCCAACCTCACCGGGGCGTTCCGGGTGGTCCAGCGGGCGTCGCGCAGCATGCAGCGAAAGCGGTTCGGCCGGTTGATCTTCATCGGCTCGGTGTCCGGTACCTGGGGCATCGGCAACCAGTCCAATTACGCGGCCTCCAAGGCCGGTGTGATCGGCATGGCCCGCTCGATCGCCCGAGAGCTGTCCAAGGCCAACGTCACGGCCAACGTGGTCGCCCCGGGCTACATCGACACCGATATGACCCGCGCCCTGGATGAGCGGATTCAGGAGGGGGCGCTGGAATTCATCCCGGCGAAGCGGATTGGCACCGCCGCCGAGGTCGCCGGGGTGGTCAGCTTCCTGGCGTCCGAAGATGCGAGTTACATTTCCGGCGCGGTCATCCCGGTCGACGGCGGCATGGGTATGGGCCACTGACGAAACCACGAAATTAGGACGGACATGGCAGGACTGCTCGAAGGCAAACGGATCCTGGTCAGCGGGATCATCACCGACGCGTCGATCGCGTTCCACATCGCCCGGGTGGCTCAGGAACAGGGCGCGCAGCTGGTGCTGACCGGGTTCGACCGGCTGCGGCTGATCCAGCGCATCGCCGACCGGTTGCCGGAGAAGGCTCCGCTGATCGAACTCAACGTGCAGGACGAAAAGCACCTGGACACCTTGGCCGAGCGGGTGACGGCCGAGATCGGCGAAGGCAACAAGCTTGACGGCGTGGTGCATTCGATCGGCTTCATGCCACAGAGCGGGATGGGCATCAACCCGTTTTTCGACGCGCCCTACGAGGATGTGTCCAAGGGCATCCACATCTCCGCGTATTCGTATGCCTCGCTGGCCAAGGCGCTACTGCCGATTATGAATCCCGGCGGTTCTATTGTCGGGATGGACTTCGACCCGAGCCGGGCGATGCCGGCCTACAACTGGATGACGGTCGCCAAGAGCGCGCTGGAGTCGGTGAACCGTTTCGTGGCGCGCGAAGCCGGCAAGTTCGGCGTCCGCTCGAATCTTGTTGCCGCGGGGCCAATCCGGACGTTGGCGATGAGCGCGATCGTCGGCGGCGCGCTCGGCGACGAGGCGGGCGCGCAGATACAGCTGCTCGAAGAGGGCTGGGACCAGCGCGCTCCGGTCGGCTGGAACATGAAGGACCCCACTCCGGTCGCCAAGACGGTGTGCGCTCTGCTGTCCGAATGGCTGCCGGCGACGACGGGGACGATCATCTACGCCGACGGCGGCGCCAGCACGCAACTGCTTTAGACGAGTGCTATGGGGCGTTAGTGGAATTCGACGCGGTCCTGCTGCTGTCATTCGGTGGGCCGGAGGGGCCAGAGCAGGTAAGGCCGTTCCTGGAGAACGTCACTCGCGGCCGCAATGTGCCGCCCGAACGCCTTGATCACGTCGCCGAGCACTACATGCACTTCGGCGGGGTGTCGCCGATCAACGAGATCAATCGCGCCCTGGTAACCCAGCTTCAGGCGGAGTTGGACCTTCCGGTCTACTTCGGCAATCGCAACTGGAAACCCTACATTGAAGACACCGTTGCCGATATGCGCGACAACGGCATTCGCCGCGCAGCGGTGTTCGCCACCTCCGCGTGGAGCGGATACTCCGGCTGCACACAGTATTCCGAAGACATCGACCGTGGCAGGCGGGCGGCCGGGCCCGAGGCGCCCGAACTCATCAAACTGCGGCCGTACTTCGACCACCCGCTATTCGTCGAATTGTTCGCCGACAGCATCGGCGCTGCCGCGGAGACGGTGCTCGACGGTGCACGGCTGGTGTTCACCGCGCACTCCGTCCCGGTGGCCGCCGATAGTCGTCTCGGCCCTAACCTGTATAGCCGCCAAGTACGTTATGCCGCAGGTCTTGTCGCAGCGGCCGCTGGCTACACCGATTACGACCTGGCCTGGCAGTCACGATCGGGCCCTCCGCAGGTGCCGTGGCTAGAGCCGGATGTCGCCGATCACCTCACGGCGCTGGCCGACGCCGGCACCAAGGCCGTCATCGTCTGCCCGATCGGATTCGTTTCCGACCACATAGAGGTGGTGTGGGACCTCGACACCGAGTTACGCGCGCAAGCCGACGCGGCGGGCATCGCGTTCGCGCGGGCCAGTACACCCAACGCCGACCCGCGTTTTGCCCGCCTGGCCGTAGGCCTGATCGACGAATTGCGTTATGGCCGTGCGCCTGCCCGGGTAACCGGACCCGATCCGGTACCGGGTTGCGCGGCCAGCATCAATGGCGAGCCGTGCCGTCCGCCGCATTGCGTTGCCGACGAGCCGACCGACTGATCGGCGGTTAGGCTTGCCAGGCGGCGTGCAGAATCGCGCCGAGCGCAGCCATTCTCGCTGACCGGACCACCGCAGCCAGCGGACGCAGCGCGTCGGTGGCAATCTGGGCCTCCGACAACGACTGGGTTCCGATCCGAGTCAGCCCGGCGCTGACCGTGATGATCGCGTCGACGTGTGCGGCGTTTTCCAACACGCGCAAGGCACGCGACGGCGCAGGCTCGGGAACTTGGTGTTGCCGTGCGGATTCCAGCAGCTGCTCGACAAGTCCGCGTGGATCCTCGATGTCGGCGCCGGGGGATCCCAGCCCGATTGTGGTCAACGCGTCGGCCGCCGATCGCACCGCCAGCCGAAGGGCGTATTCGGCATCGCCCAGCCCGGTGTGATCAAGGACCGGGGTGCCGGGCAATGAGTAGACCGTCCAGGACAACGCACACAGTTCGGGTACCACGAGTTCGTCGTCAGATTCGTCATAACCGAATTCGGGCACCAGCCCGACGGCCATGCCGGGATCGTCGGGATTGGCGACGATAACTGCTTCGCCCGCGATCAGGGCATCCCGCTCGAACTGGGTACCCGGCGCCAGTCCGCGGACATCCCCGGGAACCGGCAGCACCACGGTGATCGAAGGCGCGCGTGTCGCGGGCCGGCCGGCCGCCGTGCGCAGCGTCTGCAGCAGCGACACCGCCCCCGCGTCGTGCACGTCTGGCCAGGGCAGTCCGGTGTGACCCGCGGCGACCGCATCGTACGCGGTAACTGAATGTGTTGGCGCCCAACAAGATAACGCATCGAGGACATCGTCGGGCGCGGCCTTGCCGGCAAGCCAGGCGTTGGCCCAGACCGAGAGCGTTGCGCTGGGGCACCACATGGTTTCGCAGTCTAGTTGTTCGCCGTGGGCAAGGCTGGTCACGCGATATCCTGACGGCATGCCTGCCGCTCTGATCTGGCTGATCGTCGCATTTGGGCTCGCCGGCGTGGAGGCGCTGACCGGCGATATGTTCATGCTGATGCTCAGCGGCGGTGCGCTGGCCGCGGCCGGATCCAGTTGGCTGCTGGACTTGCCGATCTGGGCCGACGGAGCAGTGTTCCTGGTAGTTTCAGTGCTCCTGCTGGTGCTGGTCCGGCCCGCGCTGCGGCGGCATCTGACGCCCGCAAAAGGCCTGCCGACGGGCGTCAAGGCACTGGAGGGGAAGAGCGCACTGGTCCTCGACCGGGTCGCCCGTGACGAAGGTCAGGTGAAAGTTGACGGCCAGGTGTGGACAGCACGGCCGATGAACGAAGGCGATGTCTTCGAACCCGGCGAGCGGGTGACCGTCCTGCACATTGACGGGGCCACCGCGGTGGTGTGGAAAAACACGTAACACCTCTGGAGCAATAGGAGGAATTGTGGTTGCTGGTCTGGTATTTCTGGCGGTTCTGGTGGTCTTCGCGTTTATCGTGGTGGCCAAATCGGTCGCGCTGATCCCGCAGGCCGAAGCGGCGGTGGTCGAACGCCTGGGTCGATACAGCCGCACGATCAGCGGGCAGCTGACCCTGCTGATTCCATTCATCGACCGCATCCGGGCCCGGGTGGACCTGCGTGAGCGGGTGGTGTCGTTTCCGCCGCAGCCGGTGATCACCGAGGACAACCTGACCCTCAACATCGACACCGTGGTGTACTTCCAGGTCACCGTTCCGCAGGCGGCCGTCTACGAGATCAGCAACTACATCGTCGGCGTCGAGCAGCTGACCACCACCACGCTGCGCAACGTCGTGGGCGGCATGACGCTGGAGCAGACCCTGACGTCCCGCGACAAGATCAACGGCCAACTGCGCGGTGTGCTCGACGAGGCCACCGGCCGGTGGGGCCTGCGGGTAGCCCGCGTCGAGCTGCGCAGCATCGACCCGCCGCCCTCCATCCAGGCCTCGATGGAAAAGCAGATGAAGGCCGACCGGGAGAAGCGGGCGATGATCTTGACCGCCGAAGGTAACCGGCAGGCCGCGATCACACAGGCCGAAGGTGACAAGCAGGCACAGATCCTCGCCGCCGAGGGCGCCAAGCAGGCCGCAATCCTGGCCGCCGAGGCCGACCGGCAATCCCGGATGCTGCGCGCGCAGGGTGAGCGTGCCGCGGCCTACTTCCAGGCGCAGGGCCAGGCCAAGGCCATCGAAAAGACGTTCGCCGCGATCAAGGCCGGTCGGCCCACTCCCGAGATGCTGGCCTACCAGTACCTGCAGGTACTCCCGCAAATGGCGCGGGGCGACGCCAACAAGGTGTGGGTGGTGCCCAGCGACTTCGGCGCGGCGTTACAGGGGTTCGCCAAGTCGCTGGGCGCGCCCGGCGCCGACGGGGTGTTCCGGTTCGAGCCGTCGCCGCTCGACGACGTGTCCAAGCATGCCGCCGCCGATGACGACGCCGACATCGCCGACTGGTTCTCCACCGAAACCGACCCGGCGATCCTCAAGGCGGTCGCCAAGGCCGAGGCCGACGCACACAAGCCGGTCGAGGGCAGCTTCCCGCCGCCGTCCCAGCTGAATCAGTGACGTGAGCGCCATGACTTCGCCGAAAACGTATGCGGGGCTTGCGGCGTTCCAAGCCGTTGATGCGGTCGCGTGCGCGATCCCGCTGCCGGTGATCGCTAAAATCCTTGACAATCTGGGCATCCCGCAAAACATTCGGTGGCTCCTGCCGGCGTCCAAGGCCGCTTCCGTGGTCGGTTTACTTTCGGCCAGCAGGATTCCCGCGTTGGCACGCCTGACGACTGCGATGCTGACGCTGTACTTTGCGCTGGCGGTGGGCGCGCATCTACGCGCACGCGACCGAATCGTGAATGCCGTTCCGGCGGTGTCGTTTTT
>DASQSQ010000128.1:0-2958 GCA_035642315.1 Mycobacterium sp. | reverse complement strand
TAGCGCTGCTTGAGCTCCGGGGTACCGTAGTGGGCCAGGATTTCGCTATTACCGGAATCCGGAGCCTGGGATCCGAATACGATCGGCGCACATTCCGACCGCCCAAGAATCTCGTTGAGCAACGCCAGTTTCACCTGGCCGTGTCCGGGCCCGCCCAGATGCCGACCCAGATGAGTAGCCCACAGCCCACGCTCTTTGACGATGTGCTGCAGCGGAGGAATCAGCGCTTGGCGCACCGGGTCGTTGAGATCGTGAGACTCCCTGACAATCAGATCGATTGGCTCACACTCGGCGCGGACGAACTCGTCAACCCAGGCGAGTTGCGCGGCCCATTCAGGGTCGGTCGAGAAATCCCAGGCCATCGGATGTCCTTTCGCTACTTATTTGTTGATGACCAAGTCTGCCTGCGGGCCGCCGCTTCCTCGGTGGCGTGGCTGAGCACCTGATTGCGGTTCTCGAGTTCGAGGGCCGACTGCAGCCCCGCGGCGTCGGTGTTGACCTGCACTGCCCGCTTGGTCAGCTGCACACCCAGCGGGGCGAGTTCGGCTATGCGAGTGGCTATTTCGAGTGCACGCTCGGATAGCAACGCGGGCTCGACCATCTCGCTGACCAGTCCGCGGCGGTCGGCTTCCTCAGCCGAGACGATGCGGCCGGTCAGCATCCAGTCAGCTGCGATGCTGGCACCGACAACGCGGGGCAGAAAGTAGCTCATGCCCATCTCGGCGCCGGACAGGCCAAGCAGGATCGCCGCGTTGCCGAATGTCGCGGTGGTCGAGCAGATTCTGATGTCGGCGGCCAGGCACAGTGCCAAGCCCGCGCCGACGCAGGGACCGTTGACCGCCGCGATCACTGGCTGCGGGATGTCGCGAATCGCCTGCGGCAGCGAAGCCATCCGCTCCTGGAAGCGCAGGCGGTCGATTGCCGGCGCTGTCGCCTCGGGCATGTCCGGGCCGAAGTCGCGCATGTCGATGCCGGAGCAGAACCCCCGCCCCGCCCCGGTTAGCACCACAGTGTTGACTGACGTGTCCGCGGCCAGGTCGGCCAGCGTCTCGGTGAGCTCGCCGACCATGACGGCATTGATCGCGTTGAGCCGCTGGGGTCGGTTCAGCTGCAAGACCGCCACGCCGGCGTGCGGCCTCTGCACGGTCAACGTCTCGGTCGCCGTCAATCGAGCCCCCTTCGTCGCGCGCCCTGAGACACTCATTTACGGATGAGGAGAATGCTATTCTTCGCCCGCCCCGCTCATGCAATCGGGTACTAGACGAAGTCTGAGCCCCCGTCGACATTCACGGTTGCGCCGGTGACATATCCGTTGCGCCGGGAGGCCAGGTAGGTGGTGATGGACGCAATCTCCTCGGGCAGCCCGGCTCGCCCGAGATCGCAAGGCTGATGGAAGTTGTTATCGATCCACGTCATCACATCGTGCGGGTTTGTGGCGTCCAGACCGTCGGCGGCAAGGATGTCCTTGAGTTGCTCGGTGAAGCTGGCGGTGACGACAGTTCCCGGGCACACGCAGTTCACCAGAATGCCGTCCTTGGCAAGGCTTTTGGATAGATTTTTGGTGACGCTGGACAGTGCCGCCTTGGACGCCGTATAGGCGACGATACGCGGATTCTGCCGCTGAATGGAATGCGCGGACAGTGTCACGATGCGGGCCCAGTCGGCGGCGCGCAACATCGGCAACGCGGCGCGAACAGACCGGACGCCCGACATGGTGCCAAGGGTGAACGCGGCGTCCCACTCAGCGTCGTCCATCTGCTCGAAGTACCCGTCGCCCGGGCCGATGGTGTGGACCAGGCTGTTCAGCCGGCCCCAGCGATCGGATACATCGGAAAAGCCTCTGGCGATGGAGGCGGCGTCGGTCATGTCCACGCTGATGCCGACGGCGTCGGGCGCGCCCGCCTGACGGAGTGAGTCCAGCGCGGCGTCGAGAGCCGGCCTGCCTCTGGCCATCACGGCGACGCTGGCTCCTTCCGCCGCCAGGGTTTGCGCGATCGCCAGGCCCATGCCCTTGCTGCCGCCAGTGACGACGGCGGTCGATCCGGCCAGCCCCAGGTCCATCCTTGCTCCTCGATACCTAATTGCGCGCGGCGATTTCAGCGATCGTTTCCGGTGTCACGCCTAGGCCGCGCAAGCAGAAACGAACAGCACGTTGGCGGACCTCGGCACGTTGGCAATCGCCTGCGGCCCATTGCCGTTCAGTGCTGGCCCACACCACACCCTGGATGGCCTGTGCGTCGGTCACCGGGTCGATGTCGTGGAAGACGCCGAGAATCAGGCCGCGGTGCAGTTGCTCGATGAGCGGCTTCAGCATCTCCTCGTATGCCGGCTGAATCAGCTCAGGAGCGGCGAACATCTGCGACTGCGCCTCCAACGACAGCCGGCGCAGATCCGATTTGATCTTCTCGTCGAACGCGAGGTCAAGACGTCCATCGATCCATGCGGCGACGGCCTCGACGGGGTTGGCGGCCTTCGCCATTCTTCTTCTCAGTCTGCGCTCTTCGGCGTACGCCATCTCGTGAAAGACCGCGGCGACCAGTTCGTCCTTCGATCCGAAATGCCGGTAGAACGCGCGGGTGCTCAGCTCGGCGCGTTCGAGCACCGCCGCCACGCTGAGCCCTCGAACCCCTTGTTCGCGAACGATTTCCGACGTGACCGTCACGATCACGCGGCGGATGTCTGGGTCGGGGGCCAGCTTGTCTCGCCGCCGCTTAACTGGGCGCGTCATGCGGTCGCGTCGTAAGTGGCGAGGTAGTCCGCAAACCGTTCGCGGACACCGTCGGGTGTCAGCCCATAGTCCGCCAAGTCGTAGTCATGTGTGCCGCGTGCACCGGGCTTGTGCGCACCGGCCCACCGCTCCACCGAACGCGCGGTGTCATCGGAGAACGTCAAGCCCAAAGATGCGTAGCTGGCTTGCAACGTGCGCACCGGATCGTGCTGCAAATCCGTGAAGGCGAC
>DASQSQ010000127.1:0-5388 GCA_035642315.1 Mycobacterium sp. | reverse complement strand
GCGAGTAGCGAAATACTCCTTTTCAAGATCGACCGTTCCGCCGTTGAGGACGCGCTCAGCGATGTACTGGGCCGACCGGTGACGTCGCAACCCGACTTCGCGCCCCTGATGCCGACCGATACCGCGCCAGCGCGAAGCTGGCTCAACATGGTGATGGTGTTCGCGGAGCAGTTTTTTCAGCCCGAGGGCCTGGTCCATCAACCGTTGGTCGGACTGCCGTTCGTCGACAGCCTGGTGCGGGGGTTCTTGCTGGCCGCCGACCATTCCTATCGCAATGCCCTTGCTGGACAAGAACACTCAGTCACGCCTCGTGCTATTCGCGCCGCAGTAGACGTCATCGAAGCGGAAGCGCATTTGCCGTTGACGTTGTCCTCAATCGCGGCCCGCAGTCAGGTCAGTGCTCGTTCGTTACAGCAAGGCTTCAAGCGTCACCTGGGCACGTCGCCGATGTCTTATTTGCGTGAGGTCCGGTTGCGCCGAGCGCATCAGACCTTGCTCGAGTCGGACCCATCGGCGGTCACTGTGGCTTCGGTTGCCTACGATTGGGGCTTCACCAATCTCGGCAGGTTTGCCGCGGCCCATGCCGCCCGCTACAGCGAGCCGCCGGCACAGACGTTGCGCCGCACTGCCTAGCTGCTTCCAGGCTGCGCAATCTGGCCAGAAGCTTGCGTGCCGTGGCTAGTAGACGCCCGGTCGCTTTCCTTAGCGTTAGTCGAGTAATCAACGCTCCCAATGTGTTCGACGCCCAGGAAAGATCGGAGTTTTGCATGAGTAACCGCCGCAACCAGCCAATGGTTGGCCGGGTCCGCCGATGGGGTACCGCCCTCGGCATGGGCGCCGGCGCCGTCGTGGCTGCGACGACGATAGGTCTGGCCGCCGCCGCGGACGCACACGCCGACGCCAGTGATACCGGGTTGGGCGACGCCGGCACGGATTTGACCCAAGCCATTTCAGTGCTGGACGGAGCCCCTGACGCGTCGCTCGACGCCGAGCAGGCGTCCATCCTCTCTATCCAAGAGGGGGTTCAAAACGGTTCATTGTCGACAATCCTCTCTGACCAAGAGTCCATCCTGTCCAACCTGCCCGCGGCCGACCAGGCAGACCTGACCAACGTCGACGACCAACTGGCGTCGGCTTACCAAGGGGTGCTCGATGCTGACCAATCGTTCGTCGCAGCCGACGAAGCCGGTGATCTGACTGGTTCCGGAGCGCTGTCGGCCGACCTCGGGATACTCGACGCTGATGTCGCGGCGATCCCGGCGAGCTTCGACGCGATATTTACTGACGTCGGTGCGGACCTCGCCAGTCTCTTCGACTTCTCGGCACTCGTTCCCTGACGCGATGGGTACCTGGCGGTGGGGTCTTCGGCCCCACCGCCAGAAGCCGTCATGACGCAACTGTCACCCCCCGTCGTCACACTTGCGCTGTGCTCGATCTCGTCCTTCCGCTGGAATGCGGCGGCTGCGGGGCGCCGTCGACCCGCTGGTGCGAGGCCTGTGCGAAAGAGCTGTCCATGAGTCCCGACGCGCCGCGCGTGGTGACCCCACGCATTGACCCCGGAGTCCCGGTCTTCGCGCTCGGCCGCTATGCGGGTGCGCGGCGGCAGGCGATCGTCGCGATGAAAGACCGCGGCCGGATCGACCTCAGCGCGCCGTTGGCCGGGGTGCTGGCACTCGGCGTGCACCGGCTACTGCTATGGGGTCTGATCGACGTCCCACTGACGATCGTGCCCGCGCCGACCCGCAGCTGGGCGGCGCGCCGCCGCGGCGGCGATCCCGTCACCCGCATCGCGACGCTGGCAACCGATGCCCACCTGCACATCACCGTGGTTCGGGCGCTGCGGATGAAGGCGCTGGCCCGCGATTCGGCCGGTCTCGGCAGCTCCGCTCGTGAGCGCAATATCGCCGGACGGGTGCTGCTGACCAGGCGACGCGTTCCCGCCGATAGTGAAGTCCTGCTCGTCGACGACATCATCACCACCGGCGCGACCGCCCGTGAATCGGTGCGCGTCCTGCAAACCGCGGGAGCGCGGGTCGCTGCTGTGCTCGCGCTAGCAGCCGCGTGAGCATTCATGAAGAACTCGCAACAGGTAGGTCAAAACACTGGAACTTCCGCCTGAATTCGGTCTACCGTCGGGATCAAGCACCGCGAAACGCCTCAAGGTGGCGCAGCTGAGATAGGGCGAAGCGCCACGACACCGAAGACGGCAGGGGGTGAGTTTCTCGACATCTTGCACCGGCGGGCGGCCACGGCACGACCATCACCCCGTCGGCGCGTTTATTGGAAGCCGGGCACGCCTGGTGCGTGCAACGCGAGAGAAACGAGTTGTCAAGTATGTCAAGACAAACCGTGGAATTTGATCAGCTTGTCGCCGAACTACCGGCAGCAGCCGACGAGTCGGACGAACCGACACTGCACGCTGAGGTCGTAGTCAAGGGCCGCAACGTCGAGATTCCCGACCACTTCCGCATCTACGTCTCGCAAAAACTCGCCCGCCTGGAGAGATTCGACCGAACCGTCTACCTGTTCGACGTCGAGCTCGACCACGAACGCAACCGCCGCCAACGCAAGTCCTGCCAGCATGTCGAGATCACTGCTCGCGGCCGTGGGCCGGTTGTCCGTGGCGAGGCGTGCGCGAACACCTTCTATGCCGCATTCGAATCCGCGGTCGCCAGGCTGGAAAGCCGGCTGCGGCGCGTCAAGGATCGCCGCAAAGTCCACTACGGCGACAAGACCCCGGTCTCATTGGCCGCCGCGACCGCCGTCATCCCACCCGAACCGGCTTTCGAGACCGAGATCAACGGCGCGACCGAGCACGACGGCTCCAATGGATCAGACGGCCACCACGAGCCGGGCTGTGTGGTGCGCACCAAGGAACATCCGGCCAAGCCGATGTCGGTGGACGACGCGCTGTATGAGATGGAGCTTGTCGGCCACGACTTCTTCCTCTTTTACGACAAGCAGACCGACCGGCCGTCGGTCGTCTACCGCCGGCACGCCTACGACTACGGCCTGATCCGGCTGGCCTGACGGGAGTCGGGCAGTCGGGCAATCGGGCTCGCCCGACGACGCTGATGCGGGCCGCGAGCGGCCCGAGATGGGGGTCCCCCCAGCCGTGGACCGGCGAGGGGGAGAGTCGGGCAATCGGGTTGAGCCTGCTCGTCACCTAGGATGGGGGGCGCAAAAGACTCCGATCCGTAGGGGACAAAGCTGTGCTGGATAAGTTGCTGCGACTTGGTGAAGGTCGCACGATCAAGCGCCTCAAGCGAGTGGCCGACTATGTCAACACCTTGTCCGACGACATCGAGAAACTCACCGATGCCGAGCTGCGGGCCAAGACCGACGAGTTCAAAAAGCGGCACGCCGACGGGGAAAGCCTCGATGACCTGCTGCCCGAGGCGTTCGCGGTAGCCCGCGAGGCGGCCTGGCGAGTGTTGGATCAGCGCCCGTTCGACGTGCAGGTGATGGGTGGTGCGGCGCTGCACTTCGGCAACGTCGCCGAGATGAAGACCGGTGAAGGCAAAACCCTGACCTCGGTGTTGCCGGCTTACCTCAACGGCATCGGCGGCGAGGGTGTCCACATCGTCACCGTCAACGACTACCTGGCCAAACGCGACAGCGAGTGGATGGGCCGGGTGCACCGCTTCCTCGGTCTGGACGTCGGTGTGATCCTCGCGCCGATGACGCCCGACGAGCGGCGCATCGCCTACGCCGCCGACATCACTTACGGCACCAACAACGAATTCGGCTTCGACTACCTGCGCGACAACATGGCCCACTCGCAGGACGACTGTGTTCAGCGCGGGCATAACTTCGCGATCGTTGACGAGGTCGACTCGATTCTGATCGATGAGGCTCGCACTCCGCTGATCATTTCCGGGCCCGCCGATGGGGCCTCTAACTGGTACAGCGAGTTCGCCCGGCTGGCGCCGCTGATGGAAAAAGACGTCCACTACGAAGTCGACCTGCGCAAGCGCACCGTCGGCGTGCACGAGGTGGGCGTGGAGTTCGTCGAGGACCAGCTCGGCATCGACAACCTCTACGAGGCCGCCAACTCGCCGCTGGTCAGCTACCTCAACAATTGCCTGAAAGCCAAGGAGCTGTTCGCCCGCGACAAGGACTACATCGTGCGCGACGGCGAGGTGGTCATCGTCGATGAGTTCACCGGCCGGGTGTTGGTCGGGCGGCGCTACAACGAGGGCATGCACCAGGCCATCGAGGCCAAAGAGCACGTCGAGATCAAAGCCGAGAATCAGACGCTGGCCACCATCACGTTGCAGAACTACTTCCGGCTCTACGACAAGCTCTCCGGCATGACCGGAACCGCGCAAACCGAGGCCGCCGAGCTGCACGAGATCTACAAGCTCGGCGTCGTCACCATCCCGACGAACAAGCCGATGATCCGCTCCGACCAGTCCGACCTCATCTACAAGACCGAGGAAGCCAAGTACATCGCGGTCGTCGACGATGTCAGCGAGCGCTACGAGCAGGGCCAGCCGGTGCTGATCGGTACCACCAGCGTGGAGCGCTCGGAGTACCTGTCGCGCCAATTCCAGAAGAGGCGCATCCCGCACAACGTGCTCAACGCCAAATACCACGAGCAAGAGGCCGGCATCATCGCCGAGGCCGGCCGGCGCGGCGCCATCACGGTCGCCACCAACATGGCCGGCCGCGGCACCGACATCGTTTTGGGCGGCAACGTCGATTTTCTCACCGACCTACGGCTGCGCGCGCGAGGCCTCGACCCGGTGGAGACGCCCGACGAGTACGAGGAGGCTTGGCACGACGAGCTGCCGCTGGTCAAGGCCGAGGCCACCGCGGAAGCCGAGGAAGTGATCGAGGCCGGCGGTCTGTACGTGCTCGGTACCGAGCGGCACGAGTCGCGGCGCATCGACAACCAGCTGCGCGGCCGCTCCGGTCGCCAGGGCGACCCGGGTGAGTCGCGCTTCTATCTGTCGCTGGGCGACGAGTTGATGCGCCGCTTCAACGGAGCGGCGCTGGAAACGCTGCTGACCCGGCTCAACCTGCCCGACGACGTGCCCATCGAAGCCAAGATGGTGACCCGCGCGATCAAGAGCGCGCAGACCCAGGTCGAGCAGCAGAACTTCGAGGTCCGCAAGAACGTCCTCAAATACGACGAGGTGATGAATCAGCAGCGCAAGGTCATCTACGAGGAGCGCCGCCGCATCCTCGAGGGCGAGAACCTGCAGCAGCAGGCGCACGACATGCTCGTCGACGTGATCACCGCCTACGTCGACGGCGCAACAGCCGAGGGTTACGCCGAGGACTGGGATCTCGAGCAGCTGTGGGAGGCGCTCAAGACGCTGTATCCGGTCGGGATCGACCACAAGACCTTGATCGACTCCGAGGCGGTCGGGGAGCCCGGCG
>DASQSQ010000126.1:0-3384 GCA_035642315.1 Mycobacterium sp. | reverse complement strand
TTGCGCGAACGGCATTTCAGCGTAGGCAACCGGCTGGCCGCTGACTTCGCGCAGTCGCGCGGTGAAGGCGCGGGCCTGTTCTACTGGAATCAACGAGTCATTGCGGCCATGCAGCACGAAAAACGGTGGTGCATCGGCAGAGACATACGTGATCGGTGACGCAGCGCGGAACGCCTCGTTGAGTTCCGCCCGCCGGAGCTTGAATACGTATTTCGCCAGCGTCGGCGCCATCAGCGGGTGGATCGCATCGTCGGTCCGGGTGAAGTCGTAGAGACCGTAGAACGGGACAGCCGCCCGCACGCTGGTGTCGGCGTCCTCGAAGCCCGCCTGAAACTGAGGGTCGTTCGCGGTGAGGGCGGCCAACGCCGACAGATGCCCGCCGGCCGAACCGCCGGTGATCGCGATCCAGTCCGGGTCGCCGCCATATTCGGCAATGTGCTCCTTTGTCCACGCCAGCGCCTGCTTGACGTCGACGATCTGGTCGGGCCAGGTGGACCGCGGGCTGAGCCGGTAGTTGATCGCGACACACACCCAGCCCAGCTCGGCGAGGTGACTCATCAACGGATAGGCCTGCTGCCGTTTGCTTCCCACCATCCAGGCACCGCCGGGAACCTGCAGCAACACCGGCGCACGCCCGCCACGGTCGAGGTCCGGCCGTCGCCAGATATCGAGATAATTGCGAGAACCATGTTCGCCGTAGCTGATGTCGGTGTCGTGCGCATAGTCACCGTAGATCCGCATCATGCGGACCACGCCGGGCGACTTGGCCGTGCCGGCGCCCGCCGGGCGCTTCCATAGGTCGCCCGACTCGGTCCGACGATCGGTGCCCAGCCCGGCATCCAGCGCGGCGGTGAGCGGCCGGTTGGCCTGGTGGCCGAGGCGGTTGAGGCCCAGCAGTCCCAACCACGACAGAGCCGACACCAGCCAGCTGAACCGGCGCAGCCGTGGCGAAAGCTTGCGAGTTATCGCTGCCAGCAGCCCGAACTGGGCAGCAAGCATCTGCAACGGCAGTTCCGACGCGAACACGCCGAAGCTGAAGGCGTACATCGAGGGATAACCGCGCTTGCTGAGCGGCTGGTAGCCGTTGACGGTGATCGCCAGTCCGGTCAGCGAACCCAGTACTGCTGCCAGTTTCTTCACGACTGTCACTAAACCACAGACCGTTTCATCACTGAAATCACTTGCGTCACTTCGGTTTCACCGAGCGACGAGTTGTCGGACCGCTTCGCTACAATTCGAACATGCGTTCGAGTAGCCGGGAAGAGGTCGTCGAAGTCTTCGACGCGCTCAAGGCTGACCTCAAGCGCGCCTTGGATTTGTCCTTCGACGCGCTGACTACCCCGGAGCGGTTTGCACTGCTGCAGACCTGCGAGACCTTCCGGCGTCAGCTGCCGGCCATCGAGCACCCGTTGATCAACCAGGTCAGTGAGCAGGCCGATGCGACGGAGTTGGGCGGCAAGCTGCCCTCGGCATTGGCAAACAGACTGCGCATCACCCGCGCCGATGCATCGCGGCGCGTCGGCGAGGCCGCCGATCTTGGTGAGCGCAAAGCGATCACCGGCGAACCACTGCCACCGGTGCTGCCCGCAACTGCCGAGGCGCAGCGAGCCGGGGACATCGGACCTGGCCACGTGGCGGTGGTCCGCAGCTTCTGGCATCGGCTACCCGACTTCGTCGACGTCGAGACGCGGCAGAAAGCCGAGGCGCATCTGGCCCGGCTGGGCGGCGAGCACCGCCCCGACGAGCTGAGCAAGCTGGCCGACAAACTCAGCGACTGCCTCAACCCCGACGGCAACTTCACCGACGACGACCGGGCTCGCCGCCGCGGTATCACCATCGGCCAACAAGGTATCGACGGCATGTCGCCGATTAGCGGGTATCTGACTCCGGAAGCCCGCGCCACCATCGACGCCGTCTTCGCCAAACTCGCCGCCCGGGGGATGTGCAATCCGGCCGATTCAGCAGCCTGTGTCAGCGGCACCCCATCGCAGGAAGCTATTGAGCGCGACACCCGTAGCGCCGGCCAACGCAACCACGACGCGCTCAACGCTGCCGGACGCGCGCTGCTGGCCTCCGGCGAGTTAGGTCAACACAACGGCTTGCCCGCCAGCATCATCGTCACGACCACCCTGCGCGAACTCGAGGCCGCCACCGGCAAAGGGCTCACCGGCGGCGGCACGCTGCTGCCGATGGGCGATGTGATCCGGCTGGCCAGCCATGCCCATCACTACCTGGCGATTTTCGACAAGGGCGAAGCGCTCGCGCTCTATCACACCAAACGGCTGGCCTCACCCGGTCAGCGAATAGTGTTGTACGCCAGTGATCGTGGGTGTTCGGCGCCAGGTTGCAGCGTGCCGGGCTATTACTGCGAAGTCCATCACTGCAAGCCCTACGCCAAGTGCCACACCACCGACGTCAACGATCTGACGTTCGGCTGCGGCGGTCACCACCCTCTTGCCGAACAAGGCTGGACCACCCGCAAAAATCAACACGGCGACACCGAATGGATCCCGCCACCACACCTGGATTACGGGCAACCCCGAATCAACACTTTCCATCACCCGGAAAAGCTGCTGCTTGACGACGAAGACGAAGAGGACATCTCGTAAGCAGGCACCGACTCCTGGAAGCCGGATGGTTAACGACCACGGTCAGTTGGTGAGTCTCGGCGGGGTTCGGGCCATCGCCAGCAGATCGAGACGCCAAAGATTCTGAAATGCGTTGCGCGCGAGATTCTCAACGTCCACTGCACCGGGCGCAGCCGCGCTATCCCTTGCCACCAGCGCGGCAATCTCTCGAATCGTGCGGCGTCCGTCGACAAGCCGAGCGAAGGGCACATGGACTGGGTTCAGCGGCATCCTCCCGTTCGGCATGACGATGATGTCATTGCCGGACACGCCGCTGAAGTCTCGCATCACGGGGACGTAGCCAAGAGCGTCCGCTGAAGAGAAGTCGACGGTGTAGTTCGCCGTCGGCCTGACGGGGCGGCAAGCCACAAAGCAGTGGTTTGTGTTCACGGCATGGAAGCGTTCCATCAACGACCAGATCTCGATGTCGGGGCGCGCGTTCAGAGCCGACAACAGCCGGTCAGGCAGCGCGAAACTCTCGTGCGGGTAGTAGGCGGCTTTGAAGAGCCACTCCTGAAAGACCAGGCCCGCCGACGTGACCAAATCGATACACTCCTCGACGGTGTAACAACGCTGCCGCCCGTGCAGAAACGTGTCCACCACGGTGGTATCGGCGTTCAGGTCCGACGAATTTTTCAAAAAGCTCCGTACGGGGTGGTCTGCCGGCAGCAGCGGAATCGTTTTCTTGACCACTTGCACCGACGAGTCGTCTTGGCCCAGTCCAACGTCGTGGAACACCGACGCCAACGAATCGACG
>DASQSQ010000125.1:0-2459 GCA_035642315.1 Mycobacterium sp. | reverse complement strand
GTCCATCGAGGGCACCCGCTCGCGCACCGGGAAGATGCTGCCGCCCAAGCTCGGACTAATGAGTTACGTAGCCGATGCTTATTTAGATGGCCGCAGTGATGACATTCTGCTGCAAGGCGTTTCGATCAGCTTCGACCAGCTGCACGAGACAGCCGAGTACGCGGCGTACGCCCGCGGCGGGGAAAAGCGGGCCGAGGGTTTGAGCTGGATGTACAGCTTCATCAAGGCCCAGGGTGAACGAAACTACGGCAAGATCTACGTCCGCTTCCCCGAAGCGGTCTCGATGCGAGAATATCTCGGCCCGTCGCACGGCCCGATCGCTGAGGACGAAGCCGCCAAACGGCTTGCACTGCAGAAGATGTCGTTCGAAGTTGCCTGGCGGATTCTGCAAGCGACCCCGGTGAATGCCACCGGTTTGGTTTCGGCGCTGCTGCTGACCACCCACGGGCTGGCGTTGACGCTCGGGCAGTTGCACCACACCCTGCAGGACTCACTCGACTATCTCGAACGCAAGAAAACCCCGGTGTCGACCAGCGCGCTGCGGCTGCGCACACCCGAAGGCGTCCGGGCGGCGGTGGATTCGCTGTCCAACGGCCATCCGGTCACTCGCATCGATAGTGGCCGAGAACCGGTGTGGCGCATCGCCCCCGAGGACGAGCACACCGCGGCGTTCTACCGCAACTCGGTGATCCACGCGTTCCTGGAAACGGTGATCGTCGAACTGGCGCTGGCGCACGCCGGGCACGCCGAAGGTAATCGGCTGGAGGCGTTCTGGAATCAGGCGATGCGGCTGCGCGATCTTTTGAAATTCGACTTCTACTTCGCCGATTCGGCGTCGTTCCGGGAGAACATCGCCGAAGAGATGGCGTGGCACGAGGATTGGGAAGCCCACGTCGCAGGGGGCGCAGCCGAAATCGACGCCATGCTGTACGCGAAGCGACCGCTGATGTCGGACGCGATGCTGCGGGTGTTCTTCGAGGCTTACGAGATCGTGGCTGACGTGCTGCGTGACGCGCCGGCGGACATCGGCGAGAAGGAACTCACCAAGTTGGCGTTGGGTGTCGGTCGGCAGTACGTCGCACAGGGTCGGGTGCGCAGCAGCGAGCCGGTGTCCACGCTGCTGTTTGCGACCGCACGCCAGGTTGTCGCCGACCAGGACCTGCTCAAGCCCGCGCCGGACTTGGTCGAGCGCCGGATCGCATTCCGCCAGGAATTGCGAGCCATTCTTCGGGATTTCGACCACGTCGGACGGATCGCTCGCAACCAGTTCGTCGCCCGCGAGATGGAGGCGCGCCGCGGACGGCGCGACGATCAATAGCCGGCAGGCATGTCGGCAGCCGGCCTGCCCATACTCTTGATGCATGACGAGTGCTCCGGCCACTAGACGCGGCGCGGCGGTGTGGCCGCTGCTCGCCGGGGTGGCGCTACTCGCCGGCTGCACCGCGGCCGGGATCGGGGCGTTGTCGCTGGCCGCCGCGCTGACCGCAACCGGGTTACCCGACCCGGGTCCGGTGACCACGCTGGGCTTGCCGTTCGTCCGGGCGGCCGGCGAGGTCGCGGCCGTGCTGGCCGTCGGCGCCTTTCTTTTCGCGGCATTCCTGGTCCCGCCACAAAAGAGCGGCGTCCTGGATGCCGATGGGTACCGTGCGGTCCGGATCGGCACGGTGGCGACCGGGACGTGGGCGGTATGCGCCGCGCTGCTGGTCCCACTGACGATTTCCGACGTCTCCGGTCAGCCGATCACCGCCCACCTCAACCCGGCGACGATGTGGTCGCTGGCCAGCCTGATCAACATCGCGTCGGCGTGGCGGTTGACGGCGTTGCTGGCCGCGGCGGTGATGTTGGCAAGCCTGCCGGTGCTGCGCTGGTCGTGGACGCCGCTGCTGTTGGTGGCGTCATTGGCAACCTTGATACCCCTGGGGCTGACCGGCCACTCGTCGGCCGGCGGTTCCCATGACCTGGCCACCAACGGCCTGCTGATCCATCTGGTGGCGGCGAGCCTGTGGGCCGGTGGCCTGCTGGCGTTGCTGGCCCACCTCGTTCGCGGTGGGCAGCACGCGGACCTGGCCGCACGGCGATTCTCGAGCATCGCGTTGTGGTGCTTTGCCGCGATGGCGATCAGTGGAATCGTCAACGCCCTGGTGCGGGTTCTGCCGTCGGACCTGCTGACCACCGCCTACGGACGACTGGTGCTGGCCAAGTTCGTCGCGCTGTGCCTGCTGGGTGTCGCCGGCTGGCGTCAGCGGCGCAGCGGAGTCGCTGCGCTGCAAGCGGATTCGAGTTCGCGTCCCGCGCTGATCCGGCTGACGCTGATTGAGGCGCTGATCTTCGGCGTCACATTCGGCATCGCCGTCGGCCTGGGTCGCACACCGCCGCCGCCGCTGCCGATCGGCATCCCGTCGATTTCCGACGTGAAGATCGGCTACGACTTCGCCGGACCGCCCACCCCGGCGCGGGTG
>DASQSQ010000124.1:0-5189 GCA_035642315.1 Mycobacterium sp. | reverse complement strand
AGTCGCACCAGTACGTCGACCTGGTGTCGATGTTCGCCCCGATCACCCGCTGGGCCGCCGGTATCCCGACCGTGCAGGCCATCCCGGAGATGCTCCGCAAGGCGTTCAAAGTCGCCGAGACCGAACGCCCGGCAGCGGTGTACCTCGCCGTGCCGGAGCACATCGACGCTGATGAGGCCGACTACGACTTGACTCCTTTGCCGCGCAACGTGGTCCGCGCCGAAGCGCCGGCCTTCCGCCAGGTGGCCCGCGCGGTGGACATTCTGCGCGAGGCCGACCGGCCGGTGGTCTTGGCCGGCCACGGCGCGGCCCGCGCCGATGCGACCGCGGCGTTGGTGCGGTTCTCGGAGGAATTCGGCATCCCGGTCGCCAACACATTCCACGGCAAGGGCGTCATGCCCGACGACCATCCCAACAGCATCGGGACCCTCGGGTTCATGCGACACGACTACGTGAACTTCGGGTTCGACAACGCCGACGTCGTCATCGCGGTCGGCTACGAGCTGCAGGAATTCGATCCGGTCCGAATCAACCCCAATGCTGACAAGAAGATCATCCACATTCATCGCTTTCCCGCCGAGGTGGACATGCACTATTCCGTCGACGTCGGGATCATCGGCGACATCAGTGCCTCACTCGACGCACTGAACGAGGCGCTTGCCGGCCATACTTTCCCGGCTGATCCCGAAATCCCCGGTTCCGGCCTGCTCAGCGAGGAAATTGCTCGGGGACAACAGGATTCGCGATATCCGCTGGCGCCGGCGCGGATAGTCGCCGATACCCGAGCCGCACTGGACCGCAGCGACATCGTCCTGGTCGACACCGGTGCCACCAAGATGTGGATGGCCCGGCTTTATCCGACGTACGAGCGAAACACCTGTCTAATCTCGAATGGCTTGTCCACCATGAGTTTTGCGCTACCCGGAGCGCTTGGGGTCAAGTTGGCACGGCCAGACTCGAAGGTGCTGGCCGTGGTGGGCGACGGAGCGTTCTTGATGAACTCGCAGGAGATCGAGACCGCCGTTCGTGAGCGGATCCCGCTCGTTGTATTGATCTGGGAGGACGGCGGCTACGGTCTCATCGAGTGGAAGATGGATCTCGAACTCGGTGAGCACCACTACGTGAAATTCGGCAACCCGGACATCGTGAGCTACGCGGAAAGCTTTGGCGCCAAGGGTTATCGAATCAAAAGCGCCGAGGAGCTGTTGCCCACGCTGAGGGCCGCGCTCGACGACGACGGCGTCTCGCTGATCTGCTGTCCGGTTGATTACTCCGACAACCTGCGGTTGACCGACCGTCTCGGTGAGCTCGACGAGACGCTTTAGTCGGCCGATATCGGTCGCAGGTAGCTGCCTTCCAGCGTCCGATGCCACCATGCGTGATCGCGCCGCAATTCGACCGCGGTGGTGAAGCGGTATCGGTAGAGCTGGGCGCGCACGTATCGCGGCGGGGATCCCGGGAAGGGATTGTGGCGGAGCAAGCGCAGCGTCGCCGGGTCATTCTGCAAGAGCCGCAACATAAATGGTCGAAGCCACGGGTAGGCGTAGTGCGGCGAGATGGCGGCAAACCACATCAGCCAATCCAGTCGCAGGTGATACGGCGCCCACTGCGCCGGCACCCGGCGCACCGCGCCGGGCTTGCCCTTGAACTCGTATTCCTTCCATACCGTCTTAGCGGTGACTTCCGGGTCATCGGTCCCTTCGATCACCACCTCCCGGCGGGTTCGGCCGATGGTGCCGAACGCGCCGTAGGTGTTGACGAGGTGGTAGGCATTGAACGACATGTTCATCCGCTGCCGCCGCGAAATCATGTTGCGCACCGGATAGTAGGTCATCATCACGGTCAGCACGCTGAACACGATCACCAGGGCGGCGAACCACGGTGGATCCGCGGCCAGCGCCGGCTGGCTGGGGACGGGCAGCACCGCGGCCGCTGACGACACGTCAATCACGCTGCAGCCCAGCAGGATCGTCAACCAGTTCAGCCAGGCGAAGTTCCCCGATGCCACCAGCCACAGTTGGGTGATGATGATGATCGCGCCGGCGATGCTGGCCACCGGCTGCGGGGCGAACAAGCCGAATGGGACGATCAGCTGCGCGAAATGGTTGCCGAGGACTTCCACCCGATGCAGCGGCCTGGGCAAGTGATGGAAGAACCAGCTGAGCGGCCCTGGCATCGGCTGGGTTTCGTGGTGGTAGTACAGCGCGGTCAGATCGCGCCAGCAAGAGTCACCGCGGAGCTTGATCAGTCCTGCACCGAACTCGAGCCGGAACAGCAGCAGCCGAGCCAGCCACATCGCCAGCAGTGGCGGTGCCACCCGGTCGTTGCCGAGGAAGATCGCCAGGAAACCGGCCTCCAGCAGGAGCGACTCCCAGCCGAACGCATACCACGTCTGGCCGACGTTGACGATCGACAGGTACAGCACCCACAGCAGCAGCCACAAAAGCACGGCAGCCCACAACGGCAGTACGCCGGCCAAGCCCACCGCCATCGCCGCCGATAGCAGCGCACCCAACCACGCGACCGTCGCAAAGAACCGATCGGAATAGTGGACGTGGAAAATGCTCGGCGTTTGGCGGAACGATTGCCGGGCCAGATAGCGCGGCACCGGCAGCAGCCCGTGCTCGCCGATCAGCGCCCGAAACTGTCGTGCGGCCGCAACAAACGCGAAAATATAAACGACCGCGATGCCACGCTCGAGTATCAGTCTGCCTAACCAATACTCCGGTGCGTTAAACCATCCCATGTCCGTCACTCCTGGAGACGGTGGACGTCGGACGGTGGACGTCCGTGATTATCCTCCCGCGTGCACCGCCGGTCCGGGTGAAAACCGCTCGTCAGGAGTCGGCTTTGAGGACCGCCGGAACTTTGATGTCGTCTCGGACGAGCTCTCCGGGAAAGCACGGCGACACGCCGGTGATCGTCGGGGGATTCACATTGTGGCCAGCCGCGACGATTTGCAGACGGTACCCATCTGGCGCATAACCGAATCGGTTCGGTTTGCGGAACCCGTCGCGTTCGCGCACGTACCAGCCCCAGCCCTGCCAGATCTCACCGGCCTTGGTGATCATCGCGTCCGGGTCGGTGTCCGGCGGAAAGAGCGCGTCGCGGATATCGGAGAATTCGTTCGGCGGGACGCCGGTCGGCTCGTCATTGCAGGGCGTGTTGCCCGAGCCCGCGTAGCGCGCACGGTCGAAAACCGTTCCCCTCGGCAACGCTTGGAGGGTCTTCTTCAGATACCCGAGCACGGTGTCTTGCGCTTGCTGCTGGCTGGTCGGGACGACGGGCCGCACCGGAGGTCCAGGCGGATGGTGCCGGCCACAGGCTGCGACGAACGCGATCACCAAGAGTGTTGCCGCTCGGGAGGAGGTGCCACTCATCTGTCCTCGCTCACCTCGGCCCGACAAGCCGCGGCGGCGCGACCCCGGCGATGACGGCGCCCATGTTGGTCAGTGCGATGTTCTGCTGATCCCAGTAGCCGCTGTGCCCACCGACGCTCGGCAGCCCTACCGGACCGGCGGCTCCGGGGTCGGCCGCCAACCCGCGGGCACCGAAGTTCGGCGCCGTCGGATCGGGTCCCAACATCCATTCGCTGAGCACGCCGCTCATGCCGATGATGTCGTGAGTCGCCCGCATCGCATATACGTGGGCGCCCGGATCCAGGCTGAGCCCGCCGACGTGGTCCACCAGCATCCCGGGACTGCCCACCGCGATGACGTTGTCGGCGTCGAGGTGATGTCCACCGGACGCGGCCGCGCCGACCAGGGTCGAGCCGTAGCTGTGGCCGATGACGGTGTCGATCGACGCCTGCCCGACGTGCGAAGCGCGCAGCCCGCTTTCGAACGCGTCCAAACCGCCGGCACCCGCGCGAGCGGGATCGGGGAAGGCGGCCTGGCTCAACTCCATGGGACGGTCATAACCCATCCACGTCGTGATCGACACGTCCTCGGCGCCAAGAGTCTTGTCCGCGGCACGCGCCGCGTTGTACATCGCGACCGCTCTGGCGTCGCTGAACGGTAGACGGGCCAGGTCCTGGCCGGTGCCGGGGATGAATATGCCGTTGCGTTTGGCGTAGTCCGGGTTCCCGATGGCCACGGCGCCGTGGCCGGAGTCATCGAGGAATCCCAACAAGCGACTCACCCCGTCGGTGCGGTCCAGATCGGTCTGTACCGCCTGATATCCCGCCAGGGTGCGCCGGGCCGCCGCCAGCTGTGATTGCAACGCGTACAGCGCGCCGTCATCGACATTGCGGCCGGCCGCCACCGCGTCAAGGCTGTGCTGCATCCGGTCGACGTCAGCTTCGGCCTGCTGCGCAAGCTCCCGCAGGTGCATCCGATTGTAGTGGTCTTTTCCCAGATGATCCGTTGGATCCCAAGGCATTCCGGCGTGGTTGCCGATGTCGTGGTCTTGGCGGTAAAGCCAGTCCTTTTCTTCCGGGGTGAGTTGATTCCACAACTCGTTGAACTTCTTCGGGTCGTCGGGCAGTGGCTCGGACAGCGAGGCCTGAATGGTCGGACGATTGTCGTGCGGTCCGGGCGGGACGGGCGCGTCGCCGTCGGCCATGTTGATCGCCGTTGCCAGCTCGGCGTCGATTGCGTTGGCCTCGGTCATGATTGCGTCCAGCCGTGGCTGCAGCTGCATTTCGGCGATCAGAGCTGCTGTCGGCGGGCCGTTGAACGTCGCGCTCGGCCTTACTTTGTTGCTCAGTGCGTCGATGGTCATCTGCAGTTCTTCGGCATCGCGGCGCAGCGTGCGCAACTCGGACTGGACCCGCTCGATGCCGTCCGCAGCCTTGCCCGCGGCGCGGGCCACCGCCACTGACTCGTTGCCGTGTGCGTCGAGGTCTAGGCGGATTGCGGCGTTGGTGTGCTTGCGGGCCTCGGCGGTTGCGCCCTCCCAAGTGTCGAACACCGCCAGCGCGCACAGTTGACGGGACGCTTCGAGGGTGATGTGCCCGCGCGCGTTGGCCGCGTGAAACACCGCCCGCACCGACTCGGCGTTCCATCGATCAATATCGGCCACCGGCAACGTCACGAATTATCCGGTAACAGCATTGAAGATTGGCCACAAGTCGGTGACTCACCGAATTGCTCATCGCGCGGATTTGTGCCACTGCGTCGCCGAAGCTACGAGCGCCGCAAGGGAAATCAGCGCCAGCAGTTGCACGCCCGCGGAATGACCGGCATAGC
>DASQSQ010000123.1:0-5069 GCA_035642315.1 Mycobacterium sp. | reverse complement strand
GCCGCCCGCGCCTCCGGCGCGAAGTACGTCACGCCGTGCACCGGCTCGAATCGGTCGAAGAAGCGTCGCGCCAGCCGCGGTTCTCTGCCCACCATCGCAGTTAACCACCCCGCGTGAAGCCGCACCGCGGCGGCGTTCACGGCTTCCTGGCTTGTTCGTCCGCGATGATTTCCGGCAGCTGGTCGGCGAGTTCCTGATGCCAGGTGATTTCAGCCCGCAGCCGGTCGAGGCGATGCTTGACCATCAGCTTTTCGGACACCGAAAGATAGCGGTCGGCAGCGGCCGCGCGGGCCTCCCATTCGGTCAGCATCGCCGACAGCGAGGAGATGCGGGCCGCAATAGTCACCGGTAGATCCATCAGATGATCCGGGTCCAACCGTGTCATCGCCAAGTCAAAAGGGTCCGGTTTGACCACGATGTCGCTCAACGCCCGCAGTCGCAGACTCGACAGGGCCTCCCGGCCCGCCTCGGTGATCGACCAAATCTGGCGTGGCGGGTAGGAGCCGGCCTGTTCGACCCGAACCTGCTCGATCAGATTTTCGGTTGCCAGACGCTTGAGTGCGCCATACAGACCCCCCACGGTGATGTCGGTCCACATCGCGACGTGTTCCTGCTCGGCAAGTAGCCGCAGTTGGTGCCCGTGCATGGGTCCGCGCCGCTCGAGGGACCCCAGGATGAAGATTCGGATCGACGACACTCAACTACTCTTGCATAAGTAGTCGCGCACGGCTAGCGTTGACGCATGGTGTCGACGTTGGTGTATCAAGCGTTTTATCGGATCGGTTTCACTCCGTGGGACGGCCACGCACTGTCGTCCGCCCTGCAGGAACTGATCGAGGGCCCGGCCGCGTTGCCCGCAGGTACCGCGATCGATATCGGTTGTGGCACAGGCGATGCATCGATATATCTCGCGCGCCACGGCTGGCGGGTCAGGGGTGTGGACGTCGCGGCAAAGGCGCTCGAGAAGGGTCGCGCCAAGGCCGCCGCCGCACACGTTCGAGTCGATTTCACCCGGGCCGATGCGACCCGCCTGAGCTCGGCGGGGGTAGGGAAAGACTTCACGCTGATCCTCGACAGCGGCTGCTTACACGGCATGAGCGACGCGGCCCGTGACCGCTACGTCGCGGAGCTCAGCGCGGTAGCAGCCCCGCAAACGCGGCTGCTGATCTTCGCGTTCACCCCCGGCGGGCAGACCGGGGTGCGCGGCATCGATCACGCCGAGATCGAACGACGTTTCACACCGCACTGGGTGTTGGTTTCGGCCGCAGACGACGCGGAAATGACCGACAAGCCCGAGCACCCGGCGCGCCACTATCTGCTGCAGCGCCGCGCGTAGTATTCGGGGCGCCGGGACCCTGTATCGGACGCGCTTCCAATAGCCCCGCGGCCGCGGATTAAGATCAAAATCCCCCAGAGCTAAGCAGGTAGCCGTGGTCGACATCGTCCTGATCAATCCGCGTTTCGAGGTGTCCTACTGGGGCCTCGAATACGCACTTCCGCTGCTCGGCAAGAAGTGCAACCTGCCGACCGCCTGTTTGCCGCTGCTCGCCGCGCTGACCCCTGACGACCATTCCGTGACGATCGTCGACGAGAACGTCGAGCCGATCGACTTCGACCGGTTAGCGCGGGCCGACATCGTGGGGCTCACCGGCATGACTGTGCAGCGCGCTCGGATGCGCGAGATTCTCCGCGAACTCAAAGACCGCGGTGTCTTCACCATCGTCGGCGGTCCGTGGGTCAGCGTGCAGGAGGACTACTTCGACGGGCTGACCGACGTGATCTTCGTCGGCGAAGCGGAAACGACGTGGCCGCAGTTTCTCGAAGACTGGGCCCAGGGCCGACACCAGCACCGTTACCAGCAACACGAGACGACCGACATGACTACTGTGCCGGTGCCACGCTATGACCTTCTGAAAACCAAGAACTATCTGTTCGGCAGCATCCAGTTCAGCCGCGGCTGTCCATTCCAGTGCGAATTCTGCGACATCATCGTCACGTTCGGCCGCAGGCCGAGGCTGAAGACCAGCGCGCAGGTGATTGCCGAGTTGGAAGCGTTGCGCAAGCAGCATTTAAAAATCGCCTTCATCGTCGACGACAACCTGATCGGCAACAAGGTCGCAGTGAAGCCGTTGCTGCGCGACCTCGCCGCCTGGCAAACCGCCGAAGGCTACCCGTTCACGTTCTTCACCGAGGCGTCGCTCAACCTCGCCGAAGACGAAGAGCTGATGGAGTTGATGGGCGCAGCCAACATCCAGACCGTCTTCATCGGTATCGAGAGCCCGAACGAAGAATCGCTGCGCGAGACGAAGAAGTATCAAAACGTCCGCAAAGGCGGGACGATCGTCGATCGTGTCCGCAAAGTGCAAGACTCCGGAATCGAAGTCTGGTGCGGCATGATCGTCGGCTTCGACCACGACGATACCCGAATCTTCAAGTCCCAGTACGAGTTCGCGCGCCAGACCGACATCATGCACACGATGGTCGGCATGCTTTCGGCCATTCCAAAGACGCCGCTGCACGCCCGCTTGAAGACGGAAGGTCGCCTCGATCCCTCAGACGAACAGCCCTTCGGCACCAACGTCATTCCGCTCGGCATGACTCGAGAGGAGTTGCGCGACGGGTACATCGGTCTGATGCAGGAGCTGTATGACGCCGAATTCTATTTCGAGCGGCTGGAGAGTCTCTTCCTCAACCGCGAGTTCAATTGGGGCCGAGCGCGCAATGCCTATTTCCGCCAACATCGCTGGCGGAAGTGGAAGTCCCAGTCGGTCGATGCTGTGCTGGCAACCGGCCTGTTCTTACGGCTGATGAAAAACATTCCGGACCCGCAGTTGCGCCGGATCTATCGCCGCCGGATGACGAAAATGTTGCTCCGACGGCCCGATCCCGCCTTCTTGTTCATCTGCGTGGTCAAGTGCGCGATGCACTACCACCACCGCAGAATGGCCCATCATATGGGCGAACAGCGCACGCTGGTGAATACCTTCTAGCGTTCTGAGTGACGCTTCTCAGCAGTCTCACCAGACCCTTTAGTCGCTGGCTGAAGGACTAGTTGCTTCCGCGATTTGAGTGCGTATGTGATACCAGAGCCAGGGTGATATCGCATGCGCCTTCGTTTCCAAATCGATGTGTACACCGACTCTTGGTGCGCAGGTGGCTAGTGTGACCTCAGCGCCGGCCGCTATGGTTGCACGGGTGCAGCCAGGTTGGTATCCCGATCGCCGTGGCGCGCCCGGCATCGCGGTAGTAACGCTTCAGCCGCAGGATGATCCGTTTTACTCGTACAACGGTCGCCTCGACAGCGTCGCGCCGGGAACGGTGTTGAAGACGCGCAGCTTCAATTACCACCTATTCGGCTTCCCGACGCTCCTTGAGACCACTCAGCTGCTCTATCGGTCGACCAGCCAGACCGGTAACCCGACAGTCAACGTCACCTCGGTCATTAAGCCGCCGATCCAGTTCGACGGGACGAAAGTGATCTCGTACCAATCCGCGTATGACTCGCTGAACCGCAATGATGAACCCTCATACGCGATTTGGGGTGGACTCAGGCTCGGCGGACTCATCCCCAACGTCGAGGCGGCGGTCTTCGGCCCGTTCATCGCCGACGGGTACACGGTCATCGTTCCCGACACCGAGGGCCAGCGGGCGGACTTCGCCGCGGGCCCCGAGTACGGGATGAACACGCTTGACTCGATCCGCGCCGCGGTGGGCTCGTCGACCATCCCCGGCGATGCCAGGGTGGCGATGCTGGGGTACTCGGGCGGTGCGATCGCCACGGAGTGGGCCGCCGAGCTCGCCCCAAAGTACGCGCCCGACGTCAATGAGCGCACCATCGGCGCGGCGATCGGCGGGGTGCTGGTCGACCCGGCGCACAACCTGCACTACGTCCAGGGCACCGGCTTCTGGGCGGGCGTCATGGGCATGGCGCTGGTGGGGATCGCTCGCGCATTCGAGATCGAGACCGAGCTGGCACCGTATCTCAGCACTAACGGCGCGAGGATCTTTCATGAGATGCAGACCGCGTCGATCGTCAACGTCCTCGGCCAATACCCGGGAATGAACTGGGCCGACCTTGTGATCCCGGACTACCCGAAACCCGAGTGCCTGCCGCTCTACGTCCAATGCGCCAACCAGCTGATCATGGGCACTGGCGGTACACCGACGATCCCGCTGTTCATCGGCCAGGGCGCCAACGGTGTGCTCGAGGGCACGCCGGGCGACAAGAAGGACATCGGCCCCGGTGACGGCGTGATGATCGCCGGCGACGTGCGCACGCTGGCTCGCGACTACTGCGCGAAGGGCACCAAGGTCCACTACAAGCAATACAACTCGCTGAGCCACATCTGGAGCGTCCCGATCTGGCTATTGCACTCGATCGCCTGGATCAAGCAGCGCTTCGCCGGCGTACCGGCGTCGGCGAACTGTAAGTCGATTAAGAAAGGCAATTCGCTCGCGCCGATCCCGACGCCGAAGTCGGTTTAGTCATGTATCGCGAGCCTACTCACATGCCGAAGTGCGTGCGATGCACCGACGCAACGGCATCCGGTGGTCCGCTCACTTCGACTCGCGCCGCGGCTTGGCGGCCAAAGATGTACAGCAGGAGTTCGCCCGGCGGACCGCTGAGCCGAGCGGTCGGTTCGCCTGCTCGCGCCATCACTCGCTCGTTGGTTCCGGCCCACCGAACCTCGAGCCCGCAACCGTGCAGCCGCCGGCTCAAATAGCGGCTGCTGCGACAAACATTGCGCCACAGGGCCGCATTCATCTCAGGCGTCAGGCTTCGGGGCTCTCGTCTGTTGGCTCGGCGGACGTCCTCGTGATGAACAAAGAACTCGTTGAGGTTCGCCAGAGACCGGACCCACCCTAACCGGAAGGGGCCGACGGGTGGACCGGACCGGATCCGCGCGACGAGCGAGGTGAAGTCCTTGCGTTTGGCCAGTCTGACCCTGCGCTGCTCGGCAAACCGTTGGAAGGGTCCGGGCAGGACTAGGCAGGGCCCGGCAACGAGATCGTGTTCACGCAACACGAGGTGGGCGGCGAGATCATGAGCAGTCCAGCCGTCTAGCAGG